>JAFQLN010000036.1 GCA_017414585.1 Clostridia bacterium
AGCGGCGTAGAGCTTGGGTGTTCTTATTGTTTCTACTGCATGAAGTATGTTGATCATTCCGCGACCGTCAAGGTCTGTACGAATCCAATCGCGGATATCAAGCATGGGTTCGCCGAAAAAGAGCTCACCACCCTGATCCTCAAGGGGAATTAAGGCACGGTTAATAGCCCCGATGGACTGCGCCGCCATATTGCCGTATTCGAGCGAGTATTCCGCGCGTTTTTCCGAAACAAGACGGAGCATCGCGCGCAGATCCTTGAGGTCAATGAGCTTGAGCCCGTGATCGTCGGCAATGCGGAAGATGATGTTGAGAACGCCTTCCTGAATTTCCGTCAGACCGAGAACACGTGCGAGAATCTCCGGTCCCATATCGGAAATCGTGGTGCGGATCGGATGTCCACCAGCGCCGTAGAGATCCCAGAAGCAGGTGGGGTAGGAACGGAAGGAAAATGTATCGCGGATGCCGAACTTGTCAATGCGCTTCTGCATACCGGCATTGTCGGCGCCTGCTTCACAAAGTCCCGAAACATCCCCCTTGACGTCGCAGAGGAAGACAGGGACCCCCGCCGCCGAGAACGATTCCGCCATCACCTTCATGGTGATCGTTTTGCCGGTACCGGATGCGCCGGCAATCAGACCGTGGCGGTTCGACTGGGAGGGATGCATATATACTTTTTCACCGGACTTCGAGAGTCCCATATAGATTTTTCCGTTTTCGTACATGATGATATCTCCTGAAAGAGCATGAATAACGGGCGGAAGATGCGGCTGCAGCGCAGTTCTGCCGTTGTTCGGATGCGAAAATGATGTTATGTTATTATTATACCATGCTGAATCGTGAAGTCAAGGCTGAAAGTGTGAAACTTTATTTGCACGGGAGCAGAAACACCATATTCTGCCGGTACATGAAGTACAGCTGAGAATATGGTGTCGGATGGATATTCTTATCTGCCGATGAAGCGGGTGCCGGCTGCTTTGCCTTCGAGAATGTCATAAAGAATGTCAGGATCTTCGCCGTTTGCAATCACCATGTCGCATCCTTCTTCCATGACCATGCGCGCCGCGGTGAGCTTGGTCTGCATCCCGCCCGTGCCGATAGCGGAACCGCTGCCGCCTGCCGACGCGAGAATTTCCGGCGTCAGTTCACGGACTTCGGGAATCAGTCTGGCATCCGGATCGGTGCGCGGATTGGCAGTGTACAGTCCGTCAATGTCGGAGAGGAGAATCAGAAGTTCGGCGTGCAGGGAAGTGGCAACAATCGCGGCAAGCGTGTCGTTGTCCCCGATGACGATTTCATCCGTGGCAACCGTGTCGTTTTCGTTGATGATCGGAAGTGCCTGCCAGCTGAGGAGACGTTCCACCGTGTTGATGAAGTTCGCACAGCGATGCTCGTCACGGACATCGGCACCCGTGAGAAGAATCTGCGCAACCGTGTGGTTGTACTCCGAGAACAGCTTGTCGTAGACATACATCAGTTCGCACTGACCGACAGCCGCTGCCGCCTGTTTTTCGTCCAGTGCCTTCGGACGTTCGAGAAGCTGCAGCTTGCCCATGCCCATGCCGATGGCGCCGGAGGAAACGAGAATGACTTCGTCTCCCGCATTCTTGATGTCGGAAAGAACTTTGCACAGCTTTTCGACGTGACGGATGTTCATGTGCCCGGTTTTGTGCGCGAGCGTGGATGTGCCTACTTTAACGACGATTCTCATGACGGATACCTGCCTGCGGTTAGAAAATTGAAGAATTAGCAAGCCCGCGCGGATGAAGCACAGGCATATAGGATATTATATAGGAAGAAGAACAAAATTGCAAGACTGTTTGACGGATTTTTATGTGGTGTGAAGAAATTTGCCGAAAAAACGGACGAAAAGCAAAAATATTGGTTCTTCCACTTGATTTTTGCGAGAATTTGTATTACAATGTACCCAAATGGATTTTATGAAATATCGAAAGGAATCAATTATGGCACAGAAATTCAGAAAAATCGGCGTACTTACTTCCGGCGGTGACGCACCCGGCATGAATGCGGCTGTACGCGCCGTAACCAGAGCGGCAATCGCACGCGGTGTACAGGTTATGGGAAGCATCGGCGGCTACCGCGGCCTGATCCACGACGAACTGGTTGATCTCGGCAACCGCGAAGTTTCCAACAAGATCCAGCTTTCCGGTACGTTCCTTTACTCCGACCGCTGCCTCGAATTCAAGGAAGAAGCGGGTATGCAGAAGGCAATCGCTACCCTTAAAAAGCATGAAATTGACGGCGTTATCGCAATCGGCGGCGACGGTACGTTCCGTGGTGCAACCGACCTGTCCGTGCGCGGCATTCCGACCATCGGCATTCCCGGCACCATCGACAACGATATCACTGCATCCGACAACACGATCGGCTTCAATACTGCTATGCAGTCCGTCATCAACGACGTAGACAGACTCCGCGACACCTGTGAATCCCACGCACGCTGCAATGTTGTGGAAGTTATGGGACGCGGCGCAGGCGACATCACCATCAATACCGCTATTGCATCCGGCGCTGTTGCCGCTGTGATTCCCGAATGTCCCTTCGATGAAGACGCATGCATCGAAAAGATTATCCGCCTCCGCAGAGAAGGCAAGCGTTCCTTCCTGATCATCGTTTCCGAAGCGTTCCCGGAACTCGGCGAAGCGCTCGCAAAGAAGATCACCGCAATCACCAAGGAACTTTCCGAAAAGGAAGGCAACGACAGACTGTGGG
>JAFQLN010000003.1 GCA_017414585.1 Clostridia bacterium
AAAATTTTATAGGTATAGAATACCATTAACACAGGTATAGAGAACAGCCTACGCAGGTATAGAATACCAAATTGCCTGTTTTTCCCTCATCCGTCACTTCGTGACACCTTCCCCACAAGGGGGAAGGCTTTGGTGCAGACCGAACGGACACCTGACAGATATACCTTCAACTTCAAATTTTCATATATAAGTAAATGCTGTTGCCGTGAGCGAACGGCTTGCTTTTGAAGATGGGTCAGCAGTCCGTGAGCCGCTCGAGCACTTCCCATACGCCTTCGCAGGTGCGTCCGACTGCCGCCTTCACTTCTTCTCTGGCGTTCGCAACCGGATAGCCGTGGAACCGCGTCAGCATGGCGATGTCGTTGATATTGTCCCCGAAGGTATAGATGTTCTCTTCCGGTATGCCTGCGAGGGCGGCAATCCGTGCACTTCCTTCACCTTTGTCCATGCCGGATGCCACCACATTGAGTCCTGAACCGTTCTGGAGCGCGTTGACGGCGTGTCCCCAGCGGCGGTTGATTTCTGCGGCGGCTTCCATGCAGTCGGCGTCGCTTTTGAAAATAATATCCAGCTGTGTAAAGGACGGAACTTGATCGGCATCTTCGGCTGTATGCGCTTCATGACGGCAGAACCCGGGCTGCAGGGCATAGTGGAAGCGTTCCTTGCCGATGATGCAGTCCACGGAAACGCTGAACCGTTCCCCTGCATATTCGATGATCTGCCGCAGCGTGCCGTCCTTGTTTTCCGCATCCACACAGAAATAATACGTGCCGTCGGGCTTGATCGCCATGGCGCCGCTGCAGGTTACGATGAAGTCGAATTCGATGCCTTCACGCAGCATTGTGTGGTATATATTGTAGTCCCGTCCGGTGGCAATGCCGAACAGATGCCCGGCTTCGCGAAAACGGCGGATGGCTTCGCGGTTTTGTGCGGACACGCCGCCGATGTTGATCGTCCCGTCAAAATCGGATGCCGCAAGATAACGTCTGTTTCCTGTCATTTTTTCAGCTTCTCCGGTTTTTCGAGAGCGAGAATGTGATCGAGCAGTGCCCCTACGCTGTCGAAGGTGAATTCTGCCGCCGCTTTGACTTCTTTGCGGGCATTGGCAACAGCACATCCGTGGAAGCGCGTGATCATCGCCATGTCGTTCATGTTGTCGCCGATGCAGTAAATGTTGTCGTCCGGTACGCCGACGATGGAAGCATACCGCGCAATGCCCGTGCCTTTGTCCACGCCGGCGGGGGGAATATCGACACAGGTGCCGTTCTGGAGGGCATTGACAGCGTGTCCCCAGCGCGTATTGATCTGTGCCACGGCATTTCTTGCGTCCTCATCGGAGCGGAAGGCGGTGTTCATCTGCGTGAACGCGGTGAGCTTTGCGGCTTCTGACGGAAGAAGGGTGCTGTCCCGGTTGAATGAGGGATCGGTCGCAAAGGTATGCCGTTCGCGGTCGAGAACCGTGCTGAGCCAGGTGCGGTAGTTTTCCCCGAGGAAGGCGGCAATTGCGCCGATGCAGTTGTCGGTGTTGGGTGCCGCCTCGAAATAGTGATAACTGCCGTCCTCCCTGATCGCCATGGCGCCGTTGAGCGCGAGGACGAAATCGAACTCGATGTTTTCGCGCCGGAGCGTTTCATACATCCAGTAATCGCGTCCGGTGACAAGACCGAACAGGTTGCCTGCCTGACGGAAGCGGTGAATGGCGTCGCGGTCCCGTTCGGAAACGCCGCCGCGGTTGAGCGTACCGTCAAAGTCTGAGCCTGCTATGTACATGGTGTTTCTCCTTTTTGGTTTGGGTATCGGACAGCTCTGTTGAATCCGCCGGGCAGAGCTGTCCGGTAATACGGCGGAATCAGCGGATCATGCGCACCGTACCGTCGCCGGATTTCGATGCCATGACCGCTTCGATTTCACCCACGGAAGCAAGAAGCGCGTCTCCGTGAATCGAATGCTTGAGTGCGTTGGCAGCCGTTCCGAATTCGATGGCTTTTTCGGGTGCGAATCCGTGCGCGTTTGCGTAAATCACACCCGCACTGAGCGCATCTCCGCCGCCGACACGGTCAACGATGTGCACAGCATATTCGTTTGCGCGGACAAAGGTGCCCGATGCGCGGTCGTAAAGTACAGCGGAAACGAGATTGTCGTCCGCGGACAGGCTTCTGCGCAGGGTGAGGATGACCTGTCCGATATCGTACCGTTCGATGAGCGTTTTCGCAATGGCATGAAGCCGTTCGTTTTCGTCAGCCGCATCGGAGCGGACGTCAAGCAGCAGGGCGGCGTGCTCTTCGTTCACAACGAGGGTGTCGATGCCCTTGACCAGCCGGCGCATGACCGATCCCGCTTTGTCCGGCGTCCAGAGTGCGGCGCGGTAGTTGATGTCGCAGGTCACGCGGATGCCTTTATTTTTGCAGAAATCGAGCGCGCCGCGGAGAATCAGAGGCATATCTACGGACAGGGCGGCTGTGATGCCCGTAAAGAAGAAATCCGTGGAGCCGGAGAGGATGGCGTTCCAGTCGTATTCATCCGGCTTGGACTGGGCAATCGAGGAATTTTTTCGGTCATAAATGACTTTCGAGGCACGAACGCTGCTTCCCTTTTCGAGAAAGTAGATACCGATGCGTTCGCCGCCGCGCAGAATGTGCTCCGTTTGTACACCCGAGGCACGGATGGACTGGATTGCCGCGTCGCCGATGGCGTGATCGGGGAGCTTGGTCACAAAGGATGCTTCTTCCCCGAAATTTGCCAGAGCAGCGGCGACATTGGCTTCCGCACCGCCGTATACGGCATCAAAGCTGTCCGCCTGTGTGAAGCGGTATGCGCCGGGCGGGGCAAGCCGGAGAAGATATTCGCCGAAGCAGGTGATTTTGAATAGCATGGATATAAACGCGGAGAAAACTTTTTTGAAAAAAAGCTTTTCCCCGCACCCCTTTCAAAAAACTTTATACAGAAAAATGATTTTTGATGAAATCGGCTGCTTACGCTTTCTTCATGCCGTATTTTACGAACGCGTAACTCGGGACGTAGCCTCTGCATTCGCGTCCGCGCCATTCCTTTTCAAAGGAGAAGGTGCCGGGGCCGACGCCGTACGGTTCGGGATCGTGACGGTGGTGCGGACCCATGGTGTTGCGCATGGAGTTGGAGAGAATGACGGTGATTTCGTTGTCGCCTTCGGTGAGCAGCGGTGCCAGATCGAGCGTACGTTCAAAGAGCATCGTGCCGGCTTTCTGCCCGTTGACAGCAATTTCCGCCGTTGCGAAGCGTCCGTCGAGTTTCAGAACCGTGGGCTTGCCTGCGGTGTAGCTGTAGGTGAATGCGGTTTCGATTCTGCCGCAGAAGAACGGGAAGCCGCCGCGGACGATATTTTCCGCAGGAACGACGGAAGGCTGTGCGGTGAGGGTGAAGGTACCGTCGAAGACATCCGCATTGCGTTCGCGTTCGGTGAAGCTGCCGTCACAGCGGACGCTGAAGTCGCCGATGAGGTACATATTTTCGATTTCGGTATCGAAAACGAGGCAGTTGCGGAGCGATTCGGAAACGCCGCTGTAGAGGACGTAGTAAACGTAGTCGCGCTGGTAGTGGTTGACCTGTACGATGATTTCGTTCACGCCTTCATGCGTGAGATGGCTGATCTCGGCGGAGGCGAAGGATTTGTCGAACCACCAGTCGTTCTTGTCGGGCGTGATTTCGGTGCCGTTGACGGTGACACGTTCGTACATGGGTTCGAGAACGGCTTTGAGCGTCTTCGGCTGATATTCGAGCGTGAAGGTGAATTTCAGGAAGACCTTGCCGCTGTACTGTTCGCGGAGCAGATTGTCCTTGATGCCCATGACGGACAGCGGTTCGTCGTAGGTGATACCGTCGTTTGAACGGGAGGCTGTGTCGAGGGTGAGAACATTGGTCGGGTGTGCGGCGAGCTTGACAGTCTTCGGAACCGGGATGAAGGTGCGGGGCAGGGCGGGCTTTTCGGTCAGGGGCGCGCAGTCGATGTCCTGTCCGCTGACGAGAACAAAGGATGCGGAGTCCGTGAAGGAGAGAACAGCGGTGCCGTCCGCGATGTATACCGGTTCAAGTTCCATGATGTAAAGATTCAGCTTTGCCCACGGGAATCCGGTTTCGGGAAGCTGTACGTGCACGTCTTCAAGGGTGTTCGGCGTAATGTTCGTGATGTAAACGAGGATACCGTCGTCTGTCAGGCGGGTCATGTGGCGCAGCTGGGGTACGCCCTTGCCGTTTTTGGTGATGACGGTTCTGCGCACGCCGAAGAGTTCTTCGCGGGTCATGTTCGCTTCAAGCCAGCTGCAGTCCGCGGGAACACCGTCGATGCAGTCGGGCTTTCTGTCGAACAGCCAGATCTTGCCGCCCTGTGCGATGAAGTCCTTCAGGAGCGCGGCGGTGGATGCATCGAGGGAGTAGGTGAACGGGATGATGACGGTGTCGTACGTGCACTGACCGACGGTGATTTTTCCGTTTTCCACGGATGCCATGCGCTGCATCATCCATTCGTCGCCGTAGTGGTAGGGAATCTGGTTGTGTCCGAGGAGACGGGACAGCTCGAAGAACTTGCCTTCGATTTCGGAGAGGGAACGGTGGTCGTCCTTCTTGTACTTGCAGTATGCGCCGTGGATCGGATGGATCACGAGGACGGGCGCGTATTCCTGTCCCTGTGCGAGTGCGGCGCCGAGATTGTTGAAATAGAGGTTGAATTCCGTTGTGTACGCATCCCACGGATTGTGTTCGGAATAGTGCTGGGGATAGTCGCGCTTTCTCTGACCGCGTTCGGAGTACGGGTAGAGGTGCTGGCACATAACATTGACGCCGCCCGCGTACTGTACTTCCGCGATTCTCTTCAGTTCGGCGGGAGAAACGTCCCAGCCGCAGCAGGCGAACATTTCGGACAGAGCTTTTTTCTTGCCGAGCTGTGCGCACGCGGAACCGAGCTGCTTGAACGAGATGTCGTCCTGTATGCCGCGTCCGAGGTAGTCAACGCCGGGGATGGTTTCGTATTCATAGAAGGGCATACATCCGCCCACACACATCATCTGTCCGCCGAGGGAGGATTCTTCGACCGCGTGTCCGGTGATGCCGCAGCCGTTTTCGTTGCACCAGTCGTAGATTTTCTTGATGAAATTGTTAATGAACAGCTTGTGGATGAGGTAGTAGTAGCGGTAGCGGAAAGTGTCTGCACCGTCGAAATCAAAGAAAATGGCGGGCAGGTGCTCGAAGATGGAGCAGCCGTATGCCTTTTCAAATTCAGCGGGGAGCGTGTTCGAGTAGGGATGACCCCAGCGGTAGTACTGCGGTTCGTCGGTGAAGAAGCCGGGCATGGCGGTGCCGAAGTCGTCTGCGGACAGTCTGCGCTTGTATTCCGCGTGGGTAGCTTCAATGAACTTGTCGGTGATTGCACTGTCGAGGGTATCGACATAGCTTTCGTCAAAGCGTCTGTAGAGGATGAGGTAGTTTTCCTCGCCGCAGTCTTCGGTGATAAGCGTGAAGGATCCGTCCGCGTTCTTTTTGTAAACGGCGATCACGGAACCGGTTTCGTAGATGTCTTCGCCGATTTCGGGGAACGCGCCGTCCTTGTGTTCAATGGAGAGGGCGAAATTCTTCTTGTCCTTGAGCAGTTCGCCGCCTGCAAATCCGCTCGGCCAGCCGTTTTCGTCGTAGGACCATGCTTCCATGCCGAGTTTGCG
>JAFQLN010000037.1 GCA_017414585.1 Clostridia bacterium
GGAACGGCGGAGGAAGTATGGGAAAACTGCCGCGAAACGCTCGGGATTATGATGCAGTGCCGCGGGTATCACTTTGCCCCCACCCATGCGATTCAGGACAACTCCCCCACGGAAAATGTGATCGCCATGTATCAGGCGGCGCACACGCTGGGAAGATACTGAAAAAGAAAACCACTCGGACACCCGGGTGGTTTTTGTCTGTCAATCAGAAATATGTCATCACAATGTTCACGCCGTTTTCGACTGCGTGGCGGAGCATTTTTTACACAACCTCGACAACATCTTTAAATACACAACGGTGTTTTTCATCCGGTGAAACATCCCGGTGATAATGCCCGAAATACCATTTTTCGTATGTCAGCCGCGCTCTCAACTCGTCGAAGAAATCCGTCAGCACGTTTTCTCCGTACGGCACATCCATCATCCGCTGTATGGACGATGGCGCACAGTGCGTGACAACCAAATCCACCTGCCAGCCGACCCGATCAAGATTTTGCCGCGCTTCTGTGATTTCATCCTCCGTCGGCAGTTCAGCTTTCCACCAGTTTTTTCCTTCTTTACGGAATTCCCTGTCATGCGACTGTGCTCCTCCGAAGGTAAAAATCCTCATTCCGTCAAGATCGTAAACCTGTCCGCGCATCAGATGCAGAATTTTCTCTCCGACCCGGTGCACGCGTCCGCCACGGAAACTTTCCTCTGGATACGTTCCAAGCAAATCAAAATTTTCGTGATTGCCGTCCACGAACAGGGTGGTGAAGTTTTTGTCGTTCAGCCACCGAAGCCAGTACCGCTGTTCGCCGCTGTTATCCCAGACGCCGCCAAAGTCTCCGCAGATGATGAGAAAGTCCGCCGCAGTCATGCTTTTTTGCTGCGGGAAGCGTTTCGTCGAGAGTTTAGCGATATTAACGGGGATATGTGTGTCGCCAGTTATGCAGATCATGAGTCTCCCCCGCCACTCTTTAGAAATATGTCATTACGATGTTCACGCCGTTTTCGACTGCGTGGCGGAGCATTTTCTCCACAAGATCGTACACTTCGTAAACTTCGTCTGCGAAGAACTTTTTGCCCTTATACTGCAGCATATCGTCGAGGTATTCTTTGGGGTTTGTGATAATATACGCATCATGGGCATATAACAATCCCTCAAATACACCTTCATCCTGCTGCCAGTCCCGCGTGAATCCGTGCCAGCCCATCCCATGGAGCGGAGGATGACTGAAAATATCAGTGAAATAGCTTTCCCAGATGTGGTAGTTGGGAAACATTCCATCCGAAGTTGTGATGGTCAGTTCTCCTTCACCTTCAAATCCTTCGTAATAGGTATAGTTATCATTTGTCAGCCCAGTGTCCATTGTCTAGTATCCTCCTTGTTTCTAAAGTGTCCACTCCCGGTATCAGCGATGCCGATGTCAGAAGATTGCTCAGCGCATCGAGCGTTCGTTCTCCTTTGGCGGAGCCATATTCTCCCTCTGGAGGTTTATCCGATCAGAAATACGTCATCACGATGTTCACGCCGTTTTCGACTGCGTGGCGAAGCATTTTCTCCACAAGATCGTACACTTCGTAAACTTCGTCTGCGAAGAACTTTTTGCCCTTATACTGCAGCATATCGTCGAGGTATTCTTTGGGGGTTGTGATAATGTATTCTTCACCCTCGCCGTAATAAAAGCTGTCAAAATCGAATACCCCCTTAAATTCATTGCAGTCCCTTGTAAAGCCACACCATCCCATACCATCAAGAGATGGTTTTTCAAATATTCCTGTAAAATATGCTTCCCAAATATGATACACAGGAAATACTTCGTCTGAGGTAGTAATACTCACCATTCGTTCATCCTCAAACCCCTTGTAGTAAGTATAATCTTCATTTGCCTTCCCAATGACCACTGTCTAAAATCCTCCTTGTTTTTGGGGTTTCTTTATTTAATCCGCGAGCCTTTCTTGCTGCATTCCATTCTTGCTTAGATATCCACTTGTTTTTTCCTATTAGATATTCATTCTTTGCATCTAAGCGATTCTTTCCGTATCCAATACCTTTTATCCTGCGTTCGATCACCCATGTTGTTTGTGAATATTCCGGAGCTCCCGGTGTATGTGTATGCCAACGAGCTGTATAATCATACACCCCTCTTTTCCATCTATATTCAATCTGATCATACCCGGACTTCATATCCTTGTATTTCACCGATGCATTCTTCGGTATCCGCATCGGCGAGCGTTCAGCGATATTCCTTGTAATCTGTTTATACACCTTATGATCCGGCTGGTTTTTCAGCTTTTTCAGCGTATCTATCGCAATCCCCGTTGTCTTTGCCGATTTGGATGCCTTCACAGCACGCACCGCTTCCGCCGCCCAGCTGACGGATTTCGCCGCATCAACCGCCTTATCCGCCGCCCGTGCTATTTTCGCTGTATCGGCAATCTCCCCGACAACCGGGATCGCACCGAGCGCGGACAACGCCGCACTGATATAGTCCCCGCGCGCCAGATCCACCGGCACAGCCGCGAGGTCAGCAAAGGTATCCACGCCCGGTATCAGCGATGCCGCTGTCAGAAGATTGCTCAGCGCGTCCAGATACTTGCCGACTGTATTGCCGAAATCCCCTTTCGCACTCCCTCCCATCAGGCTTTCACCTGCTTTCGTGTCTGTGCGAATGCACTCTCAAACGCCATAATCCGGATTCCGCTGTCCCGGTACGGCTGAAATATCGCATCCGGTGCCGCTCCGTAGACGATGATCGTTTCCGGCTTCAGACAGCGAACCATCTCCGCAAGCCCGACCATAAAAAACAGCTTGTCTTCCCGTTTTTTGATGCACCCATGCGTTCCTACCGCAACGGTTTTATTCTTTTCGATGCCGTCGAAGCAGAAATCCCATGTCCGCGTGTCTCCGAAACGAACATTCGGAATCACTTCCACGCCGTTCTCACACAGCCAGTGTGCCAGTGCACGTCCGCGAAAGGTATTCCACGCCTGCATGACGAGCGGCATATTACGGTACAGGCTGAAATCAGGTGCACGTCCTGCCGCGAGCCATTGCCTTTGAAAATGGTATCAGATTCTCCGGCAATCTCTCACCTCCATCATATCATATTCTTCGCATAAAATCAACATAACGAAAACAAAGGGAAGCCCGAAAGCCTCCCTTACCCCCACACGGCTGAAATCACCAGCGACAGCACGGCAGTGCCGATAGCGCCGAGAATGCCGAGAATCAGCTTCAGCTGGAACTTGATCACGGAAAAATCCGACTTGTTGTCCGCCAGCTGTCCGCGGAATTTCTCGCACGTTTTCGTGCAGTCTTCACGTGGGACAAAGCACAGCTCCATCTCCTCCCTGATCTGCTTCATGTCGTCACTGTTCAGCACCGCCGCCCTCCGCATTCCCCTTTGCGTGCGCAGCATCGACCGCACCTTCGGCGAAGATATACGAGATTACCGACACCGCAGACGTCACAATCCCCGCAATTTCCGTGTATTCGCTCCCGTCAATCCCGAAAGCCGCCGCCAGACCGACCACCACGCCAACCACTGCCGCCCACAGCTTGCGGGATAACAGTTTGTTCAGAATATTCTGTTTGTTCATTCCTTTCTCCCTTCTTTCATGCACCGGTACAGAAACACCAGCGCTTCTTCTCTTGTCACAGGATCCCCGAGACGGTACACGGGTCTTTTTTCGTCCGAGCCGATGAGAATCCCCTTTTCAATCGCCCAGCGCACCGCTTCCTCAGCCCACATATGCGGCTGATTATCATTCTCTGCACTGTCCTGTGGGGGGCAATTCTGTCCCGCGAGCATCCTGTCCGCTGTGTTCTCAATCCCGAGAAACGGACAGGGATTGACAGCATTCAGCCCGACCCGCACCTCCAGATGACAGTGCGAGCCGAACGAATATCCCGTATTCCCTTCCGTACCGATGGCGTCTCCGGCTGTGACACGCTGTCCCGCCGCCGCAAACCGTTCGCGCAGATGGCAAAGATAGACAAAATAACCGTCATCCGTGTCGATGCGGATGTAATTCCCCCATTCCCATGTGCGCGTGGTGTCCGTTGCCGGATCGAACATGGCTGGCACACCGATCTTGCCGGAACAGGGCGCGAGAATCGTTTTGTCCTCCCGTCCGATGAGGTCAATCCCCGCGTGCCACTCTTCCGCTCCGTTCAGAATCCGCACACCGTACGGGGATGAAAAATACACCGTTCCGCGATATGGCATATACAGCTTCAACGGTCATCCTCCGCGGACAGCAGTTTCCACCACTGCGCATAGTCCGCCGGGCTGTATGGATTATTATCCTGCACACACCGCCATACTTTTCCGTCAAACGCGCAGCATTCGCCCGTCATATAAAGTCCGCTTGTCCCGTTCGGCGCAAGATACGGCTTCGCCTTTGCCGCGTCCTTCGTATGTTTCACCGACCACAGCGCAGGCGTATTCTCCGGATTTGCGTCCGGGTAATGCGCGGCATTGTGCGGCTGCAGAAGCCCGAACACGTTCCCGTTATAGTGAACCGGCGCGCCCGCTGTCCATGTGCTGTAGTCCTTCTCCCCGTTCCATGCGGGGATTTTTGTTTCCTCCGCGATGATTGCCGTGCCGTCCATATCTTTCGCACGGCTGCGCAGATCGAGTGCGTCACGCTTCCCGTTTTCCGCGAACACCGACAGCACAAAATCCCTGTTTTCTCTGCTCACGCTTCATTCACCCCTTTCGCATATGCATCCGCCAGCTCGTCCCAGATGTCGCCCTGTTCGCCGACCGGCTTGTCTCCCTCGCGGTAGAATGTGCCGCTTGCGTCGTCGTACAGCCAGCCTTCGGGCGGGATCGGCTTCACAAATCGTTCGTCTCCGTCCGCGCTGTCATCGTAGCCCCATCCTTCAAAGACATAATCGGGAGCCTCCGCAAAGTGCATTTCCGACGAAAAACGCGTTTCCGCTTCTTCCAGGGACGCAAGCACCTCCGTCGCGTCCCAGTGGCAGAAGCCGTTTGCAATCTGAAAAATCTTCATGCTGTTTACACCTCGTTTGCATAATATGTGATGATGACGATCCCGCTGCCGCCGTCGCCGCCTTTTGTACCGGATGCGTACTGTGCACCGCCGCCGCCCGCCGCATAACCGCCGTTAGAACCGGAAGCACCGGAAGACGCGCCCGAACCGCCTGCGCCGGAGATGCCGTAACCACCGCCTCCGCCGCCGCCATAGTAGCCCGTGCCGCCGCGGCCACCCCAGCCGCCGCCTCCGCCGCCTCCGTATGCACCGCCGGAACCGCCTGCCGCACCGTAACCACCGCCGCCCCCTGCGCCTTTGGAAGCAGAACCGCCGTTTCCGCCGTAACCTCCGCCACCGCCGCCGGAATAAGTACCCGCACTGCCTGCCGTGCCCGTTCCGGTGAATTCAAGTGCCAAAGCCGTTGTGTCCGCACCGCTGCCGCCGGCTCCCGCAGCCGTTGCTGTTGCAGATGCGCCTGCCGAGGAATATCCGCCGCCCCCGCCCGCGAAGTTGCCGTTTGACGTTTCGCTGACAATGTACGGGCTTCCTCCCGCAGTTGCACCGTTTCTGCCTTTGCCGCCGTAACCGTGGGATGATCTATAGCCGGAGGCGTAGTTGTTGATCGTTCCGCCGCCGCCTCCGCCGTATGTGCCGCCCTGACCGCCTTTAGAACCATAGTTCACCCAGCCGCCGCCTCCTCCGCCGCCATATGTTCCGGAACCGCCTTCCATACCTGAGATGCCCGAACCAAGACCGCCCCCGCAGCCGCCGCCTGAACCGCCGGAGCCGCCCGTGCTCTTGGAGCCGCCTGAACCGCCGGAGCCGCCGGATGCCGATACCAGCGAACCGAAGGAAGACGCGCCTCCCGACGCCCCGACGCCCGCACTGCCGGAAAATCCAGCGCCTCCCTTGCCGACCGTGACCGTGTAGGAGGACTCTGTCAGTGTACCCGTCCATTCCGCACGCCGACCGCCGCCTCCTCCGCCGCCCGTGTTTCCGGCAGCGGATGTATGGACGGAAAGAGTACCGGAGTCTCCCAGTCCGCCGCCGCCCCCCGCGCCGAAGACGACAATGCGCACGTCATCGTACTGGCTGATATTCGAGGGAACCGTCCACGTACAGCTTTCCGTGATGATTTCCGTTTTCAGAATCTTGGTTGTCAGCGCAAGCTGCCGCCAGACCGTGCCGGATGTGTCGTCCGTGCAGATGTGTACCGCCGGCGGGTCTACGGAACGGTCGATGTATTTATCGCCTGTTTTGGCGGGAATGCCCCCGGACGGAGGTGCGTCGCCGACATATACAATCGCCGACTGCGAAAGGAACGCCAGCGCGTCGTTTACTGTCGGATCTTCCTGCCCGAGTTTGAGCTTTGCCGCCGTTTCGTCCGTGAGGAAAGTCGCTTTCGACAGCGGCGTTCCCTCTTCGGTCGGCTCGTCCGCACGGGATAGAACGAAAATGTTCTCCATGCCCTCGACAGGCGCAAGACGCACCCGCCCGGGATAGGCTGAAATTCTGTCTTTCATGGATATCTCCTTTTGTTGAATTTTCTTAAAATTATATCCGATATTTCATCTTCGCCGGTTTTGTTTGTGCATCCTGTCAGATTTCCCCGCAGATGCACTCACCCGCGAACACCCACGATTCCGGAATCCGCTCTGCCGCCCGTCCGCAGGAGAGCAGGAACGCTTCGATTGCGTTTGCGTCTTCCCATGTGAGCTTTTCCAGCGATGCCGGCAGTCTGACAGGATCATGGGCATACCGGATCACATCGAGTGCCGTCACGGAAAGATGATGCGCCTGCAGATCGGATGTGCGCGGGATTTCGTTTGCTTTCCAGTCCGCACGTGCATCCGTTCCGCAGAGGTATCCGTAATCCGCAAGCATGGAGCGCACATACGCCGCCGCTGTCGATACGCGGTTGAGATCGCGTGCGTTGTACACACCCTTTGCCGTGCGGTTCCAGATATCCTCGGCGGTTCTGTCGGTGATCAGATCGGCAAGCACATCGGAACTGCCGGGAATCCGCACACGGACGGATGTGCCGTCTCCTTCGCCGTATTCGTTGTACGCCGTTACAGTGTAGGTATACACGCCGTATATTTCCGCTCCCGTATACGTGAAGGAGGTTTCCGCCGTATCGCCGACCGGTACGCCGTCCGCATAAATCCGGTATCCCGCCGCATCCTCTGCCGCTGTCCACGTGAGCGTGACCGAGCCGGATGCATACGCCGCAGTCAGTTCTTCCGGTGCGTCCGGTACCGTCTTCGCCGTTTCGTAAAAGCGGATTTCTTCCACGACCGCGTACTGACTTCCGCTGTAAACATAGCCGCACTGCGTGACATAAATTCTGTAATACCGATATTCTCCGGGAGTTCCGACAGGATGAACGGTTGTAAGGGCGTAATCCCCCGCACGGGTATATGTACCGAGCGTGGTGAACGATGTCCCGTTATTGCTTCCTTCCAGAGAGAACGACAGAATCCCCTTCGTATCGTAGTCCCCGAAATTTGCGCGGTTTGTGATCGAGAATGCCGAAACTTCAACCGCTTCCGGAAATTCCAGCATAATCCACTGCGGAACACCGGGTGCGGAATGCCATACACGCCATGCGTCCGAAGTGCTCGAAGTTATACCGTCAAATGCCATCCACGGCTGAGAAATCGTGTGTGTGCTCGATGCCGTGACTGCATATCCTGCCGGTGTATTCGCCGAGGTCATGACCGGGGTGATATCCGTGTATTCTTCCGACGACGGTGAGCCGGCTGTAAAAGCCCCCGTTCCGCTGCTGCCGTAGAATACCGCGCTCACCAGATCGTACATTCCCACTTCACCGGAGTAATCGACACACGGCACGAAATCGCGGACAAGGGTTCCGTTGTCATAGATTTGGCAGGAATACATACGCATAGAAGCATAATATTGCGGTGCTCCTGCTCTGTTTACCGCGAACAGATATGCGTTGTTTGTCGATGAGAATGTATCAGCCGCACAAGAAACCGTCTGATTTCCGATTGTCATTGCATTCTTGTCCATGTCAATCGTATATCTCGCAGCAGGGTCGAGCACAATATTAGCGTCAATAGTATCCGCAGAACCGTAAAGACAAACGAAACCACCGATAGCCGGACGATAATACACCCAGAAATGTTTAACATTTGTGGTTTCACGTACCCCAAATATTGCGGCATTAGCAGTTTGAGTTCCCGTCAGCATAACATCTGCAGCTATTCGTGTATCCTGATTCGGCTTGTATCCCGTATCAATATACTGTGTGCCGGAGGATTCTATATATTCTACCTGTATATATCCACTTGGCAAACTCATGCGCCCACCCCCTTCGTAACGGCGGAGAGCGTGCCGTTGTAGTCCACTTCCACGCCCGTCACCACCGCGTTTTCAAAATTCGCAAAGATATCCGCCGCCGCAATCGTGTCGCCGATCTCGACAGCCGGGTCGCACCGGTTCTTCACCGCGTAATTCTTGCGCCGACCGAGCCCGGAGAGCAGCCACGCCGCCACGGATGCACCCGCCGACTTCGCCACACACGGATTTGTGAACGACTGCACCATCGCACCCACGCCGATATTCCCGGCTGTATACGTGTACCGCACCGGACGTCCGTTTTCGTCCAGTTCAAATTCACTCGATACGTGGAGCGTCACGCCGTGTACAGGATCGCTGATCGACACGCCGCTGTAATCGTACAGCTCGTCTGCCGTAATGGACGAGACCGCCGCGTCCGCCTGATCGAGCGAGGTGAACACCAGATTCCCCGCACGGTCCGTGTATACCGCGCACATCGCCGCCTGTGCCAGAAGTCGGATGCACTCCCGCGCCGATGTGTCCGCAGGGGTGGCAAGCACGACTTTCCGGCTTCCCGCACCGTTTTCGTACACCACCGGAAGCGCAAAATCACCGAGCACCGCAGAAACCGCCGCAGACAGCGTCATCTCCGCCCCCGTTGCGCCCGTGAATACTGTTCCGTCGAGCGTGTACACCGCATCGTGCGCCGTGATTTCGGGGACAATGCCGGAGCGCGACACATCCGCTTTCGTGAACCGGAATACGCCCATGTCTACGGGAACCCCGCCGATGACTGCCGCCGCCGTGATTTCCTGCCCCTCCTGCAGATACTGGTATACCCCGTCCGGATTGAGCAGATTGTACTGCTTGTCCGCATTGTCAAACGTGAAAACCAGCTCCCGCATCGGCAGCGACCGCGAAAGAATGTCCGCACCGTACACGATTTTTACCGAACCGAGCGCGTTTCTGTCGTAACTCTTCGTCAGACCGAAATCCACTTCCGTCAGCCGCAGTCTGCGCATGGGTTCGCCAGTCTCAAGGAACACGAATTCCACCGCATAGTAGTCCCCGACATAATGCTGCAGCATCATTACATCTTCGTTGTCCTCATATTCGCCCGTGTCGAGCACCGTCACCCCGTCCGCGGCATAGGCTGTGATTCTCACCTTCGATGCGTGCTGATGCGTCAGCGGATCAAAGGTCAAAGTCCAGCCGAGCGTGGATATCGGAGATGTAAACGTGTATCGGTACACAATCGGTTCGCGGAATACGCCGTCAGAGTCCGAAATCTGCTCCGACCACATCCCCGTTTCGATGCCGCCGAGATCATCCGGCAGAGAAGAAAACGTCCCGTCCAGCCGCCAGAAATCACGTTCCAGAGCGATATACCCCGCTGTCGGTTCGTGCACATCGTTCACCGTAGCGCGCGGATTGTTGAATACCCCCGTATCCGAAGCCGCGAGAACAGTCGTGTCCTTCTTCGCGTTTGTGTCCATGACGGAGAACGCAATGCGGAAATCCACATCCCGCACCACGGGGAACGGGCGATAGTATAAAGGTGTCTCAATCATACAGCCGCTCCCGCCTTTCCATTGAAAAATCTGCCGCAGGCGGATTTTTGGGGGTGGAACAGCTTCACATATTTTCGCATTCGCATCATTTCCACCCCGTCATACCGTTGTCACCCCGTACTGCGTTGCGGTCAGCGTCACGCCGTACCACTGTTCAACCCCGTCCGCGCCGTACTTGAACGCCTTGTATACGGGATGATCGACGAAGAAGAAATCACTCTTGTCCCCGTCTACATCGGGATAACGGATTTCAAGCAGATGCGAACGCCGGATCATCGCTTTCAGCCGTGCAAGATCAACCGCCGACAGCCATCCCGTCGGGATTTCGAGCGTCACCTTTTCGCCAACCACGTCCATGACCGTCTTGCCCGACGCCATTGTCGCCGTTGTCCCGACTGTCTCCGGACGGATTTCAAAAACCAGATCGGGGAGGAGCGTGACCGTGCTCTCCCCGTCGGAAATCGTAATTTTACGCACCGAGCGTCACCCCTTTCTGCTTGGCTACGCCGCTGAGCGGATCAAAAACCACATTGGCAAGCGTCCGTCCGTCCACGACCAGATTGATCGTATAGCTGCCGCCGCGCTCCTGCATCCCGGACAGCATCGACGAAATCTGCGCCGCCGAGGATTTGCCGATTGCGGAGGACGCGAAGTCGACGGTTGCTGTGGGGGTATTTTGTCCGTGTGAAAAAAACGGAACGGCACCTTCCCCGTCATCCTGTGCCGCCAGCATATCGGCGAGCGAGGAAAACACATCCAGAAGCTCCTGCCGTGCCGGATTCTTCCATGTCTGATTCATCGTAAACTCCTTTCACCCGCGCAGTTTCGCGCAGATTTTTTCTCTCATATCTGCCGCAGAGCTGTCCGGAGATGCCGCCTGTTCGCGCAGATATCCGCCGCCGCTCATTTTCGCCGTATTCTCAGTCAGAAGACGCAGAGCATCGGTGACATACGCACGGAATGCACGTTCTTCCCCGCGCATCCGCATCTTCTCCCGCAGAAGGGAAAGCGCCGCCGGCACGGGCAGAGTATCCCCGGACTGTGCGTACACCTCTGCAAGCGATGCCGAAGCAAACATAACGTCATCCCGTGCAGTCCGGTAAAATGCGGGATACACAGGAGCGGCGAGAAGGGCGGCGGCCGTGCGCATCCTCTCTTCCGCTGATACATTTTTCGGATTCTTCCCTTCTTCCGCCGCCTGTGCAATCCGGAGAAGATTCTCCCGCTGACGGTCAAGGAACGCCGCAAACGCACCGCTGTCCGCCGCCCTTGTCTCTGCGTCAAGAAGCATCCACGGGTCGCCAAGCACCGCACAGACCGCCGTTCCCTCTCCGATGACAACCCGATAAAACACATCCGATTTGTGCATTTTTATTTTTATCCCTCCTCTATTTCATCTTCGCGCATATCACCTGTGCATCCTGCACAAATCCGCTTGATCATACCGACACATAAAACGTCATCGGAAGAATCTCCGGTTCGTGCACGGACAGATGTGCACACAGCGTCACCGCCAGCTCTCCCCTTCCGGCAGGACTGCTTCTCAGCGTCAGTCCGTCTGCGGAAAGCGCGTTCCGGATGTGCACAGCCGCCATGCCTCCGTCCGCTGTATCGCCGACCCACCAGAGTCCGCTGAAGTCCCCGTCACACAGCACCCCGCGCGGTGTTATGCCAGTCCCGTCCGCATCCGCCGCACCAAGTGCCAGACGCATCGTCTCCGCTGTCATATCGAGCGCAGTAAAACGGATCGTGCACTGCCAGCCGACCAGCTTTTTCAGCTCCGCCGTTCCCGCTGGACAGTTCATACACCCGTCCGCCATATCCGCATACCGCGGTCTGCACCGAACCGTGATACCGTCTTTCACCGCACAGACAATCGCTTCGTCGGCAGGCTCTGCGGGTGCGGCAGGATCAAATACCGAGAGCAGAAGCCCGCCGCCCAGCTGCATTCTCGCAAACGACTGCGCGGTAATTTTCGTAAATTTCATGTCGCCTCTCCTTTCTGTCCGCGTTTTTTTGCATCAGCTCAAACACGGGTGAGAAACATCGCCGTAATGCGCACCGTACTGCGGCACAGATCCCTTCCGCCGGCGTCTTCCGCTGTCAGAAAAGGACTTGCGCGCCGCAGCCAGATCGTCCCCTTGTCACAGGCAAGAAGACGCCCGCCGCCGATGGATGCCTCAATTTCCGACGCAAGCGCATGGCACGCCAGTCTCGACGAACCGCCGCAGTATAGATCCGCCGTCATCCCGGTTTCCTCCCCCATCGCACCGCAGGCAAGGCTGTAGGCAATGTACGGAAAAGCAGTATCCTCGGGCACAGCGTGTTTCTCATACGCCGGAACACCGAACGATGCCCAGAATGCGTGAATCGCGCCTTCTGCTGTCATACCACGCCCTCCTTTTCATCCGTTTCCGACTGAACCGTGACAAATCCCGCTGCATCTTCCCACGACTCGGCGGGAAAGCGCACAAAGGAAAAGCTCGCCGAAGACGGGGTGCACTCTGCCTCTCCCGTTACGGTAAACAGCCTGCCTTCCGCGTTCCGGAAAACATCGCCGGGGAAAAAGTGATGCATCTCCGCAGGCACCGTCACCGTAAAGCGAGAACGGCTTCTGCGCTGTCCAGCAATTTCCTGTTCCGTTCCCGTCAGCATGGTAAAATGCGCACGGAAAGCATCTCCTTCCCTGTATGAAACGAGCGTTCCGCCCTCTCCGTCTTCGGTATGTACCGGGAACAGGCGCACACACGCAGTCGTTTCCTTTTCGTAAAGTCTCATACCGTCATCCTCCGGAAATGATTCAATCGTCTGCGGAATGCGTTCTGCCAGCTTACATCCGTCACCGTGCCCGAAGTATCCCCGCGCCATTTCGATGTACCGCGCAGGGTGTACGTGTATCCGCCGAACGACTCGGACGCATACGGAGATGTCGTCATTTCGCTGTACTTCTCACACCACGCAGCAATTTCGTCCGCCAGCTGAAGAAAATCGGGCGGCGGCGCCATCAGCCAGATTTCACCCGTGAAAGTCTCGTCGGCAAGGGGAAGTGCCAATCCGTCCGCAGGCGCCTGCCGGACACCGTCGGAAAAAGCGGAACCGATCACGCGGAAATACTGTCCCGGCATGATGGATACAGTCTCCGCCCGCAAATCGCCGCCGGAAAGGGTAAGAACCCCTTCCGACACCGTAAAAGTCCCCGCAATTTTGTCATCCGTTCTGCGGACAAAGTAGTTCCTGACCTCCCGGCAGAGCGAGGTCATCACATCCGCACCGGTCAGCGCGCCGCCGCTCATGCCGCATCACCGAAAGAGGACACGATCA
The DNA here is from genome assembly GCA_017414585.1 of Clostridia bacterium. Next base: position 13,182 of record JAFQLN010000037.1, read on the forward strand.
CACCGTCCAGTCGTTCCGCGAAGAGGGAGATGCCGCAGAGAACCGTAGAGGAAGCTGTCATATTGGTATAGTCCGGTTCCTCGTGAATGCCGATCAGACCGCTTTCATCGGACGCAAACTGGAAGACCTCGCCGAGATCCGCACCGCCGACGGGAATGTAATAGAGCACAATGTTCTCCTTTGCGGTCGCATACACCTTGCCGCGCGGAACGGAGGAATTCAGAATGAGCGTGCCGAGTCCGAGGAAGTTTTCGATGTACGTCATGCCGAACGCGGACTGCATGGTGACAGCGGCTTCACTGAGATAGTCGGCGGCATCGAGGGGATTGACAAAGAACGCCGCGTCAATGTCGTCATCCTCAAACTTGACCTGCAGCTGTCCCCACGCCTGTGCGAGCGCACCCTGCAGATTGGAACCGGATGCCGTGCCCTCCCCGTCCGCAAGGAGCGCGAAGAAGTCCGCACGGATTTCTCTCTGCACATCGCGGAGCATACGGTCGGTCATCGCATCCACCGCCTGATCGTAGCCTCGTTCAATAATCGCCTCCGCAGTAGTGGACTTGCGCCACTTCTTCAGGGTAATGCTGCCGTAAGAAACCGGCTTGGTGGTGTACTTGGACAGCGGAATTGTTTCGCCCTCACCGACAGCACCGTCCTGGAGCGTGCCTTCCGCTGTGTAAGCCTTGAGCGCGGAACCTGCCTGCTTGGGAATGCGGCGCGCCACACCGAGTGCCTGCATCAGCTTTTCGATATTTTCAGAAAAAAGTTCAACAAATTCGACCTCACGGACACGCGCGAGATCAGCCGTGGTAATGGTATTGGTATCAGCCATAGATAATTTTCCTTTCTTGTTCTTTCATCAGTTTTTGTTTTCACTCCGATCATCCATCATCGGAACAGATCCATATTTTCCGCGATTGCGGCACGTCTTGCATTCCGGTCGCGGATCGCCAGAATGTCCGCCTTTGTCACGGATGTCCCGCGCAGAACGGTGGACTTCTCACGGAACAGCGGCGGAATCAGCTCCTTCCACTCTCCGGCAATGGCTTCGCGGAGTCTGTCCGCATCCTCTGCCGCACCGTCTTCTCCGAGCACAACAGCATCCACATCGGCAAGCCGCACAAGGGCATCGTGCTTCGCTTCCGGAATGCCGCATTCACCGAGCAGCTTCCGGTAAGCCCGCTCCTTCTTCAGCCGCAGATCTGCCGCATCACGCTCTGCACGGAATGCCTCATGCGCCGCACGTTCTTCTTCGTACCGCGCCTGCCAGTTTTCCTCTGCCGTTTCTCCGGAGGGATTTTCCGTATGCTCCGTGCTGTCTTCCAGAGCGCCTTGTACATCGCTTTCAGCCTCAGCCGGTGCTGTACTGCGGACTTTCCGTTTCCAGAAGCCCCTTTTCTCCCATCGTTTCATCTTTTTCACCTCCTTTCCGCACGAAATCCGTCAGAACCGCACCACCTCCTTTCCGTATCCGTGCGTCATGCGCTCACGCCTCTGCGGTCGAGAATCGCGCGGACTTCATCCACGGAAATCCACGGCAGCTTACGGAGTACAGTCTCCTCGTCGAGATAGTCCGCCGCCGCGAGAATCATCTCTGTTTCCTCCAGCTGATTCACAATCTGACTGCGCTTGTAGACGGGCGTATCCTCGATGCCAAGATGTTCGAGCAGCTTTTCAATGAACAACGTGGTTTCGTACTCGAACAGATCGGTTTTCGCATTCAGCGGTTCGTATGCCGCACGGATTTCCGTCGCTGTACGGCTTCCCGCCGCAATCGAACGCACATCCACCGCCATGAAGTTTGTGTACAGCTGACGTTCGAGCCTGTCCAGTGCCGCGGCGTGTGCTTCAAACGGCGTTTCCACCACATGGGATTCCACACCGGAACCGTCGTCCCCGTCCGCATGGGCAAAATGGAAGCGCCGGAGCTGTTCGAGGAACTGCGCGTCGTCCGCTTCGTTCATCCCGTCACAGTTTCTGAGAATCCAGTAAATGAAGTTCCCCTCATCCGCGTTGTTCACCAGTCCCGACGCCATGAGATCATACGCATCAATCACATAGCGGTTGCCGCACAGATCGGACTGCCCGAGCGTGTTCGACAGCTGGAATATCCGCGGACGCGCCTTGCCGTGCAGAAGAATTTCCTCTGTACAGCGTATTTCCTCCCCGTTCTTTTTGCGGTATCGGATGATGTTGTCCGGCAGAAACAGCGTATAGGTCATACTGTCCCGATGCGGCTGAAAACGGATGCCGCCGGATAAATCCCCGCTCTCCTCCTCATACAGAGGCACAAAATCGCGCAGAGAAAAGGTGTCCAGATGCGCACCGGTCCAGAACGCGAACGACGCGCCGCCCACCTTCGCCTCCGATGCCAGACGCACCATTTCGCGGTCAAAGGTCTTTCCCAGCCGCTTTTTTGTGCTTTCCTTCTCAAAGAACACACCGTTCCCGAGCAGATGCCCCACCGCCTGCGACGTAAAGTAAAAGAACCAGTTTGACGGCACCTTGTTGTTCGGCGACCAGCTGTCGGCAACTGCGCGTCCCGCCAGATTTGCCAAAACCTTCTGATAGCGCATGATCGTCGGATTTTCGAGATGGTAGTACCGGTCGGCAAGTACCGCAGTTTTGTATAACTCGGATGCACGGTGCTCCTCAACCGCCTGTTCGACGAACGCCGGCGTATCCGTACCGGCAAGATAATCATTGTAGCTCAGCATAAATTTTTCCTTTCTTCCCTAACTTATCTGTTTGTATTCCGACCGCGCCGGATGCGTTTTTTCAGAATTGTGCTGGCAAAGTACCGCAGATCGTCCATGGCGTGGTCGTTTTCCTTGATCACACGGTCCTCCCCCGCATCGCTGTCCCATCGGTATAAACCGAATTCACGGATGCAGTCGGTACAGCTGCGGCAGATGCGGATGTTCCCGTTCGCCAGACACACCGCCACCTGCCTGATTCCGTCAGCAACTGCGTTTTTCGCGTGCCGCACGACAAATCCGCGCCGCTTCAGAGCCGCAATGAAGGATGCCGCCGACGGGTCAACCACCACCTGCGCGATCCGGTATCCCGCACACAGCTTTTCGATCGCATCGCAGTAATCCTCGTCCGTGTACTGCTTTCGCGTGTCCCTGCCGCTGTGGTAAAATTCCGCGATGCGCACCGCGTTCTCACCCGCAAGACACCATAACCCCGCAGAGAAGGGATTCATCGTCCCGTAGTCCACGGACAGATAGTATTCGCATCCTTCCCGCATCTCCTCCGGCAGCTCGTCCACAATGTTCTTTTCGGAAAAATCGTAAACCAGCCCTTCCGCCAGCACCCATTTTCCGAGAATGTACCGGTCGTAGCTCACCGTCCCCGCGTATTCCCGCCGCAGATTCTCACAGAACGCGCGGGACAGAAACGGATTGTCGTCAAGGGTGTAAACCTGCGAAAATACATCCGCGCCGCTGTCCAGAAACCGCTTGAGCCAGTGCGTCGGATAGGACGGATTGTACGTCCCGTCGAACAGTGAATACTCGCGGTCGAGACGGGATTTAAGCATGGAGAAAACATCCGCTGACCAGTCCGCCGCCTCGTCCCCGTAACAGTACTTCACACTGGCACCGCGGATTTTGGACACCTGCGACAGCTTCTGAGCTCCGAGTGCATAACAGCGTTCCCCGAACAGAAAAACCGTGTTGTCCGAAGAAATCCTCCCCACCAGCTCCTCCCCGTAAAACGCACGCATCGGCGCAAGAACATTGCGTTCAATCGTCGATTTCGTCACACCCAGAATCAGCACAAGCCCGTCCAGCCCGATCCGTTCCCGGATGCGCATCGGAATCAGCCAGCGGACATCGAGATACGTCTTTCCCGACCGGGTCGCTCCGCCCTTGAAATTCCACCGCCGATTCGCACAGCGCAGGTATTCGAGCTGCTTTTCACTGATCCTCATCCCACTCCTCCTCTTCGTCTTCCCCGTCCGCCGCGTCTTCTTCGTCTTCCGTGTCCGCCGCCTCCTCCCATCCGGCATCTTCTTCCCCGATATCGTCCGCCGCTTCCCCGTCCTGCAGAACAAATGTCCCGTCAGCCAGTGCGTGCCGAAGCTCCGCAAGAAGCGTGTCCAGCCGCTCCAACGCCTTCTGCACGGGATCATCCCCGTCATGACGCGAGAGCAGCTTATCCGCAGCGGAAATCCGGTTCGCAAAGGAAGCATCTTCTTCCTCTCCGCGCATCACGCTCGTGTAGAACGCCAGCACCTCCGCCGCACCCGCGACATTCTTTTTTTCTTCCTCTACTCCGTTGACCGTCATAGTCTCTCCTTTCCCTGTTTTTCCCGCCCGCCTCCGCTCATTCATCCGTCATCTCCCATCCGTATCCGTAGGAAAGCTGTACGCCCGCCATCTCCAGAATCTCCCCCACGGTTTTCTTCTTGAAATCCACACATACCGCGTGCAGAATGATTGCCTTTCCGCCGGAGGACTGTGCATAAACCGCCTCGTCGTCCGCGTAAACCGGATGCAGACACACGGGACACCGGCAGATAACCGCCTGCCCGCTTTCCTCCCACGGCGTCGGATCGAGAATGTCCGATGCAAGAATCGCGTGACGGGAAGGGATTCTCCGCCCGTTTTCACGCATCCCGCTCCCTCTTTCTCGCAGCGGCAAGAAGAGCATCGCGCCGTTTGGCATAGCATCGGTCTCCCCCGCGGCATTTCTTCTCCGTACAGCTCAGACATACCCGCGCATCATCCGAATTTTTGTTCGGTTCATAGAGCATTCTCACCGGTTTTCTGTGCCGGGGCAGAACCTCCACCTCTACGGGAATCCCCCGCTGCAGCTTTTTTATCGCATATACATCACTTTTCTCCAGCATAAATCCAGTTTCACTTCCATCCGTCCGGTCATCGAAAGATCATTTGTTCGTTTGTGTCTCGATTATACACCCGTATTTCTCCGTTGTCAAGAACAAAATTTCGTTCTAACCCCTTGACTTTTCCGTAAAAGTGTAGTATGGGAATAAATAATACAGAACTTTTGTTCTTTTTTTCTTAAAGGATCCCCTGCGCGGCATGGATGAAGCGTTTGAGAATGCGATTGGAAAGATTATGTATCCCGGTGACCCGCATGCGCATCCGTCGAATGTGTATAACTGCCGCTGTACGCTCGGCACGGAGATTGTGGGGTTCAGAGATTCTTCCGGCAAAGACTTGCGTTCGGTAGAAAACAATGGTATAATAGAGGCACAGGCAAAACCGATAATCAATGCGCAAAAATTTACCGAATATTTGCTTCATACCGAAAAAAGTCAAGGTAAGTCAAAAGGATTTGAACAGGTATTCGGGTTCAGTCGTGATAACTGGCATCTGTTCAAAGCTGAAATAAAGAAAAGTTTCAATGTGGCTCGTTTGGAGAAAAAGTATAGCGACCAATACGGCGACAGATATGAACAGATTATGGAGATTACAGGTGTAAACGGCAGAAGCGCATTCATTACAACCGCATGGATTGTAGACAGAAATTCGTTTGCGCCAAGATTTGTCACAGCATATCTTCACAGACAGGAGTGATATTGTGAAAATCAAATTATATGATCATGTAGAGCTCAAGGACGGCAGAAAAGGCGTTGTTATAGACATCCGCGGAGATGGCAAAATGTTCACTGTTGATATAGGAGATGACATTGAAACATATGACACAATTGATGTAAAAATTGACGCTATCGCTAAAGTAATCATCTAATAAATATGAGCAACGTAAAATTCATCGACCGTTCGCCGGATGTGCTCAGAGAACTGGAATCAAAAAAAGCGGCGGCTCTGGAAGCCATCGGCGCACGGGCTGAAACGCACGCAAAGGCACTCACACCCGTTGATACAGGTAATCTTCGCAACTCCATGTCCCATGCGGTCAGCGGAGACGCGGCGTACATCGGGAGCAATGTGGAATATGCACCGTATGTGGAATACGGGACAAGCCGCACAAAGGCGCATCACATGATCAAAAAAGCTGCAACGGAGCACGGCGAGGAATACCGCGCTATTGCTATGGCGGCGTTCGGAAAATAATTTTTACTTTCTCCGGCAAAGGGAATTGCAAAAACAAAAATCACGTGGTATCATGAAAGTAGAGAGATACCGCGTGATTTTTGTTTGAAAGGAGATTCGATGGGAAAAATCGACTGTTCGTGCGGGAAGATGCTGTACCGCGAAGAGAACGGTGTGTTCTGGTTCTGGTGCAAATCGTGCTGGAAAGAAGTGCCGTTTGTGTTCGTCGATGAAAGCGGCAAGCCTGTGAAGGTGACGGCAAAGAATCACCGCCGGAAATCCAGAACTTTTGTCCTCCGCGTTTTCCAAAAAAATCCTCCCTTTGCATTTCTTCCCGACGGATATTGACGAAATGCATCGGAAGCTGTATAATATACTATTGTTTACAGTACATACGAAAGGCATGGGATCATGCAGAACGCATCCATCAAACGCGCATTCACTGCCGCCTTTCCGAGAACGCTCCCCGTCTTTGCCGGTTACTGCTTCCTCGGGATGACCTACGGCATTTATCTGAACACCTCCGGTCTGCCGCTCTGGTTCCCGCTTCTGATGAGCCTGACGATTTTCTCCGGCTCCGCGGAAATCATCGCAGTCGGCTTCATGCTGGAGGCATTCAATCCGCTCAACGCACTCGTCGTCGCTCTGATGACCGGCGCACGCTACCTTTTCTACGGCATTTCCATGCTGGACCGCTTCCGCGGAACAGGTCTGAAAAAATTCTACCTCATCTACGGCATGGTGGACGAGAGCTTCTCCATCAACTATCAGGCAGTCCTCTCGCCGGACATCGACAAAGGCTGGTTTTATTTCTTCGTCACCCTGCTCGACCACGGCTACTGGATTTTCGGCGCAGTATCGGGCGGACTGCTCGGTTCCCTCATCGGCTTTGATACCACCGGACTCGACTTCGTCATGACCGCCATGTTCGTCGTCATTTTCATGAATCAGTGGATGGCGGAAAAGCGTCACCTCAGCGAACTCATCGGCGTCGCAGTCACACTCGTCTGCCTGATCCTGTTCGGCGCGGACAACTTCATCATCCCGACCATGGCAGCCATTCTTCTGGCACTGACGCTGGCAAAAAAACCGCTGGAAAAAACCGCAGAAGAAAACGAGGCTTATAAAATCATGAAAGCAAAGGAGGCAAGCGGCAAATGACTCTGACAGAACAGCTTATAACCATTCTGATGATATCGCTCGGAACCATGTTCATGCGCTTTCTGCCGTTCCTTGTTTTCCCCGCAGGCAAGCCGACGCCGAAGTATATCCAGTACCTCGGCAAAGTCTTACCCGGCGCCGTATTCGGTATGCTTGTCATCTACTGCCTCAAAAACGTCTCCGTTCTGACTGCCCCGCACGGCATTCCGGAGCTGATCGGAATTGCTGTCACGGTCGTCCTGCACCTTTGGAAGAAGCAGATGATCCTCTCCATGGCAGGCGGTACGCTCATCTACATGGCACTGGTGCAGTTCGTGTTCTGACGCAGTGCTTGACAAATACAGAATTTCGAGATATAATAATACTATATCGCAAAACAGGAGGTTTTCGTATGCGAAAAATGCTTCTCGGAATCTATCTGGCACTGCTTGCCGTGGGCGCACTGATTCTGTTTCTCGCCCTTAACAGCCTGCTTTTTGCATCGGCAGCGATTCTTCTCGTCATCATCTCCGCATATTTCATCATCGACGGCTGGTTTCTGTCAGGACCGCGCTCGCGCGAAGAAGAACACGACCCGAAAATCCCGCCGAAATACCGATAAACAAACAGGGATTCCGCCGCAGTGTCATGCACGGTTAAGCGAAATCCCTTTTTTGTTTGCTTTTGTATGTCCGTGGAGCCACATGGAGAGAAAATCGCGGAAAAAAGTAGACAATCCCCATATTTTGTGGTATAATGGGATGGAATGTAACAACATGGCGGACAAAGTTTCATCAGAACGGAGAAAAGCATTCATGGCAGTACGACAGAGACGACGGACGACGGACGCGACAGAAACCATCAGAACAGCAGTCGGAGAGATTTTTTCCTGCGGCTCCTTTCACGCGAGCAAATTCGCGCTTCCCGCGGAAAAAGGCGCACAGCTTTCGATGACGGGCGATGTAGTCGCTGTCGGCAACGGCGGAAGCTTCCGGGAAGATGCCCTCGTGCGCGTGCTCAGCGCCTTCCCGCTCCTGTGGAAAACCGGCGAAACGGAACTGCGGCGATATGCCCTGCGCAGACGGTTCACCATCCTCTGCGGAGACTGCGACCGTTCCCTTGCCATGCTCGGCGCAATTTACGAAATGGTGCGCTGCGGCATCGAAAAAATCGTCATCGCCGCCGATACCCCCGTAGAACGCGACAATATCGCACAGTCCCTCGAACTGATGCGCGCCGGACTGGGCAATACCGCAATCACCGTTTACCGTACCAAAGCCTATGACGCATCCTCCCATTATAAAGCATACGCATCCGTTTACGGCTATCTGACCGCGGGCAAGCCGGAAATTCTGATCCTCAGCCGCGATTCCTTCAGCCGCAGAAGCAATATTCTCCGCCGGAAAACATCGGATACCGCAGCCCTCACCGACCTCATCCGTCAGGCGCGTCCCGTTGTCATCACATCATCCGAAACCGTCGCCAGCGGACGAACCCTCGCCAAAAACGCCGCGATTTTCGATCCCTGCGCAACCATGATCTTCGCCGCCGAAGAACGCCGCCTGCGCGACTGCGTCATTTACCGTCCCGAACGGACTGTCCGCAAGTCACGCGAACTCCCCGGTATGCCGGAACAGCTCGGATTCTGATACAGCCGTTCAAACAGAAAAAATCGCTCTCAGCAGAACAATACTGCCGGGAGCGTTTTGTGTTGTATGCTTTTCTGTCAGGTTTTCGAGAACTGCATCATGAGCTTGGTCGGCATCACTTTTGCAAGAACCCGGTAGAACTTGTAGAACGCCTTCGGTGTGTAGACAGTCTTTCCCAGTCCCGCCGCAATCAGCGCACCGCGTGCCACCTTCACGGGATCACAGTAGGGGAGAACATCGAACGTCTTCGATTTTCCCTTGATTTCACCCGTATAAATGAAATCCGTATCCATCGGGCCGGGACAAACCGCCGTCGCCGTGATTCCGCGTTCCTTCAGTTCCTCCGCAATGCCGAACGTGAACGCTGTCACATAGGACTTCGATGCGGAATAAACCGTCATGCGTGCATTCGGACAGAAGGACGCGATCGAAGAAATGTTCAGAATCCGCGATCCCTTCGGCATATACGGCAGCGTAATGTGCGTCATCGCAGTCAGCCCCTTCAGATTCAGATCAACCATCTGTACCTGCCGTTCCAGCTCTCCTTCGCCCACATTGCCGAGGAAGCCGCAGCCGGAATTGTTCACAAGCATCCATACTTCCGGCTTCTGTTCCCGGAGTGCTTCCGCGATTTTTTCGTAACTTTCATCCTTCGTCAGATCGAGCGGAAAAATCCGGCACTGCAGAGGAATTTCCTTCGCCGCTTCCACGAGTTTTTCTTTCCGGCGTGCAATCAGCCAGTATTCTTCAATATCCGGGTACAGCGCGGGCATCTGGCGAAGTATTTCCAGTCCCAGACCTGCCGACGCGCCGGTAATAATAGCAATTTTCATCGTTATCTTTCCTTGCTGTATTGATATAGCTTTATGCACCCTGCGGTGCAGTTGTCTGTGCTGCTGCTTCTGCTGCCGCCTGAGCTGCCGCAGCCGCACGTTCTGCTTCCACAACGGGATCAATAATCGTCACGGCGCCTTCAGCCTTTGTGAGCTTGTATTCCATCGTCTTCGCGTATCCGTTTGCAGCCGATACCGAAACGACCAGACTGTGTTCTCCGTCCGCGATGTTCGCCGGAACGATTTCACACGTGTACGGCATCGTCTTTGTCGTGCAGATCACCGTGCCGTCGAGGCTGTAAGTAACGGTTGTCTCCGGCAGACCGGGCAGAACCGCATAGGTGTGCAGACGCAGAAGAGCATCCGTGCCCTTGTAATCATACGCCTTCACATAAGCCTTTTCCGCCTTGTCACCCACACCGGTGCTGTAAACGGAATCCGCGGTCAGATTGTTGTACAGCGCTTCCAGATCGGGACTGCCGGAAAGCGAGAAGTCGTACTCGTTGGCTTCCCCGAAGTTGGTGTCGAAGTACATGATGCACTTCACCTGCGGATAGACCATGTTCACATACGTGTAGAAAATTTCCATCTGCTTTGCCGCAAACGAACCGAGATCCACCTTCGCGTTGTCCGTTTCCTTCACAATCGAGTGGGAAACACCGCTTTCAGTGATCATAATCGGCTTGCGGTCGCCGTAGAGCTCAACGATTTCCGCCATCTGCGCAATCATGTTCGCGTACTCGCCGTTGGAGTAGAAGATCTTTTCCGCGTCGTTGGCAGTGCGCTGGGTTGCCGCATCCATGTACGCCGTTGCATACAGGGAAACACCGACCCAGTCCACATATTCGTCGCCGGGATAGTAGTCACTGACCTTCGCGTAGAAGTTCGACGCAAAGTTCGGTGCAAAAACAGCCGCCGCATTCGGAGCATATTCGCGCGCCGCCGTGACGATCTTGATAAATGCCTGCTTGAACAGCTCCGGATCGGCAAGATTGCCCCATACATTCATTTCACCGCCGATGCGAAGAAGAACGGGACAGCCGAGCGTCGCAATGTACTTCATCGTATCGACAATGTACGCATCGTTTTTCGGATCCATAACCTGCTTGAGAGAGTCGTTTTCGCGCGGCATATTCATGCAGATTTCAATCGCGCGGTTTCCTTCCTTCGCAATGGGATCGAGATGCCATGCATAATCGGACAGCTTGTCGTCAAGGAATTCAAAGTAGAACAGCGCGGCGGATTCGTTTTTCTGGGAAGTTTCCGAAACGCGGCCGAAATAAATGCCGCTGTCCGGTTCGTGCAGCGCGTTGTAGTCAGGGACGACGGACGTATCAGCTGTTTCAACGTACACCATCGTATTGACGTCGAGACGGCGTGCGGCGGCAGTCGAAACGATCACAGCATCCTTGAAACCGAGAAATTCCGCGTAAGGGATGTACTTTCTGTGCATCTCCGCAGCTTTTTCGTACTGCGCGAGAACCGTGTATGCATTCGCACTGCGGCTGTAGACATTGCCGAGAATTGCGCCGGTGTCCGTGTCCAAAGGATAACGGAGCATGATTTCTTCAATCAGCGCACCGTAGTGGAGAATATTCTTGTAATCCAGCGCCGCACTCGCATCCGTAAAAGGCTGGTGGTACTGCCAGTATTCAACGGGAATAGCGGAAAGAGCGGGCGTTGTCATCATCGCAGCAACCAGCAGTACCGCCGCCGTTTTTCTGAAAAAAGAAGACAAATTCTTCATCATGATATCCTTTGCTGTCAGAAAAATTTCGCAGAACAGACAGGAAAACATCTGATTCCTATCCTATATATTATAGCAAGTTTTCCCCTGTAATGCAACAGTTTTTTCATAGTTTCTTAAAAAAGCAACGTCTCAGTGATAACAGAGAATAAACCGCAGATGCCGCAGACCGTCCCGGATTGTGCGCAGATGGGGCTTTCCTTCCCTTCTGTCCCTCCGAAGCGTTGTCGGAACTTGTCGGATCACAGCACCGCTTTCGGCAAAACGTGCAATCATCTCCGTCGCAAATTCCATCCCGGCACACGACAGCCCGAGAGAAAGCGCCTTTTCCCTGTCAAAACCGCGCAGACCGCAGTGAAAATCGTTCACCTCCGTGTGAAATCGCACCCGTGCAATCGCGGATAAAAATGGCACACCCCACCGGTGAGAAAACGGCATCGCACCTTTTTCAATCCCGCCGGCAAAACGGTCTCCCACCACAAGGTCGGCACCGTTTTCCAGCGCTTCGGTAAACAGGTCGAGATGCGCGAAATCATAACTGCCGTCCGCATCTCCCATGATAATATATTTCCCTTCTGCCGCCCGTATGCCGCCGATGAGCGCCGCACCGTATCCGCGTTCAGCAACCTCGATAACCCGTGCCCCACAGGATTGTGCGATTTTCACAGACGCATCCGCAGAACCGTTGTCCGCAATGAGAATCTCCGCGTCAAGAGACAGCCTTCGGATGAACGACTGCGCTTCTCCGATGCAGAACATAAGGGATTTTTCTTCATTCAGGCACGGCATGAGAATCGTGTAAGCCGTCATCTGCGTCCCCCTTTCTTTGTCTGCCTGTCCGTTCTGCCGTTCTGCCCGTTCTTTTCCGGACGGGTCATCGGAAGCCGGATATGGAGCCGCAGAGCCGCCAGCAGGCAGAAAACCGTCGTCACAAGCGCGCGGTATGTAAACGCACAATGCAGATATGCGTGATTGTTGAGAACAAAGAAGCGCACAAGCACCGCCGCTCCGAGAAGCAGAAGAATCCCCGCCGCTCCGCTCTGCCTGTCATGCGTCCGGAAGAGATACCAGACCGAGAACAAGAGAAGCAGGGACAGACCAACGCCGAGCGCAATGCGTCCGTAGTCCAGCCGTGCCTGCGCACCGAACATCGCCCCCAGATTGGCAAGCGGCGCGGAAAAGATGTTGTCCGGCGGTTCCGCAAAATCAGCGATGTTCCCGCCGATGCGTTCCCCGACGGATGAAAAAGCCTGCCGGAACGCATTTTCACCGGATACCGCACTTGCCGCCGCCCACTTGACAACAAACGTCATCCCATACGAACCGAGCCACGCCATCCCGATGCCAAGAAAACTGCGCAGAGTGCCGGAAAATGTCCCGAACCGCTTTTCCTTCGCACGGACAGCCGCACAAACGGCAAGCGGCAGAAGAATCGTCACCGTTTCCGTTGTCAGAAAATCGAAAAATGACGCAGACACACCGCTGACGACAGCGAGCAGGAGCAAAGGACGGTCCCCTCTCCGTTCCGCGTACAGAAACAGCGGCAGAAACAGAAAGCCGAGGATGAAGGTGGACTGATACTCCATGCTCAGCCGGATATTCCAGAACTGCACAGCCGTCATGGAGAGCAAAAGAAGCAGCGCAAGATCAGCGTGCTTGCCGCGTACCAGCCACACACAGCTGAAAGCAAGCAGCAGGCAGAGGAACACAAACCCGATCGTTTTGATGCCGTCCGCATCCGTAAAGGGCATGAGCAGACGGACGAAAAGCGCACCGCCGTGCCAGTAACGGGTGTAATCCATATTCGCAGGCGTATCTTCGGTCACAGCACTGTAAAGCCCGTAATTCTCCCCACGTTCCTCCCCGTCATAGTAAGCTGTCACGAGAGAACCGGTGAGCGGATCCTGCCGTCCCATATTCCACGCCACGCCGAGCAGAATCACATCCGCATAATTGTCGCCGATGTCGTTCAAAGAATCGCCTGTCAGTTCATACGGCTCCTGTTCGGCATACAAAAGCGCACTCTTTTCAAAATTGGCTTCTGTCCTGTCGTTCGGAACACAAACGGACAGCAGAAGCGCAAGCCACAGCACCGTCAGCGTCCCCGCAAATACCGCCAGACAGCACAGCACAGTCCCGGGAGCGGTACGAAAAAATTGTTTCATCGGAATCTTCCTTTATAACAAGATTGAATACACAGATATTATAGCAAATTGCGGAAATGATTGCAAGCGAAACTGAAAATCCGCTTTCCTCCCGCAGTTTTTCCCAAAGGGCTCTTGCACATCCGGATGCAAATGTGGTATGATAGAAAAAACAGGACGCACAGCCGCGTACCGAAAGGAGAATTTCGATGAAATTAGCAACCACAACGGGCGATTTCGGCGCCTATGCATCTTCCCAGCAGGAGTCCATGCGGTATATCCGGCAGGCAGGCTTCCGTTTTCTCGACTATAACTTCGGTTCCGACTACGGAAAGCGAAACGGTGTTTACAGCGAAGACTGGAAGAGCTATCTGGAAGACGTAAAGAAAACCGCGGATGAAATCGGAGCCGCTTTCGTGCAGGCGCATTCTCCGATGGGCACACCGCTCGCCGAAGGAAACGACGCATTCACCCAGGACACCATCCGGTGCGTGGAAGCCTGCGGCATTCTGGGCATCCCCAATCTCGTGGTGCACTCCGGCTACCTGCCCGACATTTCCAAGGACGAGGCCTTCGAGCGCAATAAACAATTCTACAGCAAGCTGTTCCCCATGGCTGAACGGTACGGCGTGAATGTCCTTGTGGAAAACTTCAACCGCATGACCAACCCGAACGTGTACTGGATCGACAATGCCTCCGACCTGCGCGCCCTCATCGACTATGTGGATCACCCCCTCTTCCACGCCTGCTGGGATGCCGGACACGGCAATATGCAGGAAATGCCGCAGGACGAAAGCCTCCGCATCGTCGGAGAACACGTCTATGCCCTGCACATCCAGGATAACCTCGGCGACCGCGACACACACCTGATCCCCTATTTTGGATCCCTGAATATGGACTCGCTGATGAACGGACTTCTGGAAATCGGATATAAAGGATACTTTACCTTTGAAACCGGTATGCTCCCCTCCCCGAACCAGCGCCGCCCGTATGAAAAGGACAAGCGACTGCTCCGCGTTCCCCTCGATCTGCGGATTGAAGCGGAAAAATTCCTGTACGCAATCGGCCGCTGTACTCTCGAAGCGTACGACTGCTATGAAGAATAAGCCCAACCGAAAGCAGAGAAAGCAGAGTCGGAATATACCCGGCTCTGTTTTTATATCTCCTGCGGCAGCCGACAGAATTTTTTCAGAATAAAATTTCTCCAATCCCCTTGACAAAGCCGGGGAAGTATAGTATAATATCCTCTGTCAGCAGACGGCGACATAGCCAAGCGGTAAGGCAGAAGTCTGCAAAACTTTTATTCCCCGGTTCGATTCCGGGTGTCGCCTTCAATGCGTGTTGACAAAATAGATGCCAACCGTAAAACCCGAGATTTTTCTCGGGTTTTCTTCGTTTTCTTCACTTTTTTGAAATTCGGATTTTCGTGAAAACATAAAGATGCCAATCGGCATTTTCGATCAAGGGAGCAGAAGTGAACCCTTACCCTGCCTTCTTAGGGGAGAATCTTTCGGTTGTTTTCTCGCAGGTATCTCCCCTTTTCGTTATTTTACCCTTAAAACGACCTTGCCTACGTTTTCGCCGCGATAAAGAATGTCATGCGCCGCCTCGGCTTCGGTGATCGGCAAAACCTTATATATAGTTGGTTTTACCTCGCCCGATTCGATTTTTGGATATACGTCGCGGACGATTCCCGCAAGGATTTCCGCCTTTACCGCAGGTGTGCGGGAACGAAGTGTGCTTCCAATAATTCTTACGTTTCTGACATAGATATTTTTCAGGTCGATCTCGGTTTTTGTGCCTGCGAGTGCGGCAATCATAATCCATCGCGCTCCATGTGTGAGATAGTGTATACACTTGCCCATAATCTCTCCGCCAAGACAGTCTATGGCAACATCAACGCTATTTCCCGCCTCAAGCTCCTCTTTGAGAACCTCTGAAATATCCTCTCTTGCGGTAACAACAACTCTGTCCGCATGAAGGTGTTTGATATTTTTTGCTTTCTCGTCAGTTAAAACGGTTGTGATCACGCGAACACCAAATGCCTTTGCCATAGGAATGATTACACTGGCAAGTCCCGATGCGCCCGCATTCATCAGAAGGGTGTTTCCTTCTTTGATATTGCCCTCCATAAAAAGATTCAGATACGCCGTAGCGAATGCCTCGGGTATTGCTGCTGCTTCTGCCATCGTGCAGTTAGCGGGAATGGGCATAAGCATATCATATTTGACCGCGGCATATTCGGCATAACCGCCGCCGCCAAGCAGTGCGCAAACTTTGTCACCTGCCTTCCACGAGGATTTCTCTGCGGCTGTTTTTCCTACCTCAATAATCGTTCCCGCTATTTCAAGCCCCATCCATTCGGGGCAGCCCGCGGGCGGAGGATAATCGCCCTCTCTCTGCATAAGGTCGGCGCGGTTAAGAGCCGCAGCTTCTATTTCGACGAGCACCTCGTCACTTTTTATTACGGGATCAGGAACATTGTCCCATCTTAAACTTTTATCGTCGTTTACAAGTATCGCTTTCATTTTTTATTCCTTTACATATTTTTTCACTCTGAAAGGCAGTTTTCTATTCTTTTCTCGTTTTTTATTTTTGCCATCGCTTCAATCTATGCGCTTTTGTTATCTGCCGAGCAACGGTATTTATCAACACCCGCACCTTGTAATCCGTCACCCGTAAATATTCTCAAACGGAACTTTTAGAAAGAATATCTCTTATTTCTTTTGCGTCCTTCAAAAGCGGCTGTGACTTGGTTGCAAACTCGTCGTATTCGTATACGCAGAGAGTCATACAGTTTCCAAGTGCACCGCCGATACGGCGCAAAATGTGACACACGCCGCCCGCAAGAAAGAGAAAAGGTATTTTCAAATTTTCTTTCAGCAGGTTGATGATACGCAGATTTTCTATCTGCTGTTCCATATTTTCCGCGCCTGTGACTATTTTGCATATATCGGCGCCCCGCCTTTGCTGCTCAAGCGCTATTTCGAGCACTCGCTCAGCGGGTGTGAATTTATATACATGCGAGGATATCAGCACCTCAGCCCCTCTTTTACGGAGCTCGTCTATGAGCTCCATTTGTTTTTTTACCGCTTTCTCGTTCATTGTCAGCTCTCCCTCGCAAGGGTCGAAATAATCACCCATCACGTCACAGAGGACAGCACCGCAGTCGGCAAGTTCCAAAAGCTCACGCGCGAGAATGTCGTCGCTCTTTTTCACATTTTCACCATAACGGTAATTCGTTACATAGGTAGGCAGGGAAGAAAGAGAAAAAAGTTCACGGTAAACGTCAGGCGTGCGGTGTTCGGGTTTAAGCCGGCAAAACTGCATACCGAATGCCTCTGCTCCCTCGGATATAGAGGCGGCGATAAGCTCTTTTATTCTCGCGGGATTATCCGCCTGCACCATACACGTCAGCAAAGGCTTCTCATATTTTAAGAAGGTCGATTTACTCATTACGATTTTCTCACCATGGCGTTTCTTCCGCCGTCTATCATAATGTTTTCCCCATTGATGAACTGTCCTTTTTCAGAAGCAATAAACAAACACAGATCAATGATCTCCTGAGGCTCTGCGGCTCTGCCCAGCATAGTCTTCATATTTGCCATAGCAGCTCTTGTGAGTACAGGACCCGGAGAGACGCAAACGCATCTGATACCGTATTTTGAGCCAAACTGTGCGATAGATTTCGTAAGTCCGTACATAAGTCCCGCTTTGGACGTAGGATAGTCCATTCCGTATCCGTCTCCTTCAGCTCCCGTGATAGAACCGATATTGATAATAAGTCCGCTCTGCTGCTCTCGCATCTGTCTAAGCACCGCGTGCGCAAAGTAAAACGGTCCTTTGAGATTTACATCAATCCCCCAATCGTAAACGTCTATCGGTACGTCGGGAAATTCCGGATGCTTTTCCCGATCCACTTTACACATTCTAACGGCAGTTCCTCCTGCAAAATTCGCCAGAATATCTATTCTGCCGAACTCGGCAACAGCTCTGTCTCTTGCAGCGCACACTTGCGAATAATCTCGCACGTCGCAGACCGCACCGATTGCTTTGCCGCCGTTTTTTGCGTTGATTGCAGCAACCTTTTCGGCAAGGATATCTTCATTTACATCACACATAATAACATTTCCGCCAAGCGATGTGAAATTCTCGGCGAACAAAAGCCCCATACCCGAAGCTGCACCGGTAGATATCGCAGCCTTGTTTTCAAATTCCATGGATTTTTCCTTTCAAACTTTTTGATAAATTATAACACAAACAATGGCTGATAACAATCTGTATTTTGATATAGTATTGATGTTTTTGATACTAAATTTCAAAATTCAGTTGAAATTCAATGCGGAAAATGATACAATCAGGCAGGAAAAGAGGCGATGATAAATGGAGCTTAAAAATATTACCGTAACCGAAATAAGCAGCGTAGTTACTGTGTTCTCGGAAAAAGGCAGACAAGATAAAATGACCAACAGAAACACTTACGGGCTTTCTTTTTGCAGAGACGGACAGATCACCTATATCCAAGATGGCGCTGCATACGTCTCAAATAAAAACTGTGCGGTCATTTTGCCAAAGGGTGGAACGTATTTCATTAAAAGAGATAAGACCGGTACTTTCCCGGTTATCAATTTTGATTGTCTTGATTTTTTATGTGATACGGTTACCATTGTTCCCGTCCGAAATGCGGAAGAATTGACAGCCGATTACGAACGAATGAAAAAGCTCTTCTGCTTTGATGGAAATCGCGCGCAGATATTCAGCATTTTCTACAGTATGCTTCATAAGCTCTGCTCCGACGATATTCCTCATGAATTACGCGGCGCTGTGCGGCTGATACGAGACGATTGCTGCGATGTATCTCTTACAAACGCAAGATTAGCCCGCGAATGCAATATAAGCGAGGTGTATTTCAGAAAGCTTTTTACCAAGCATTTCGGTATCTCGCCAAAACAATATATTATTGATTTACGTATTCAAAAGGCGAAACAAATGTTGGCGGAAGGCGGAATGAGCGTTTCTGTCATATTGGAGAAATGCGGCTTCTCCAATCCTTATCACTTTTGCAGACTTTTCAAGCAGCGCGTGGGAATAACGCCTTCGGAATATCGGAAAGCGAACCTGACATATGAAATATGATACGGCATCTTTTTTGTCAGAACGCGCCGAAAACAAAGAGAGCTCAGTCTTGACCCGTACTTTCTATTTGTCCCCCGCATCCTGCCAAATCTCCCCCGGAACCCCAAAACTTTTCAAAACTTTCCAGACCGCACACAAAGCATTGAAATTCCCCGAAATTTATGCTATAATGTCATGAAAACAAGACCTGCCAATGCAGATGGACGAAAGGATATTCAAATATGAAAAAAGAACAGATCAATATCCGTGACCCGTTTGTTGTCTATGAAAACGGGAAATATTATCTTTACGGCACCAGAGCCAAGGACTTCGGCTGTAAAACAAAAGGCTTTGACGTTTACATTTCCGACGATCTGACGGAATGGAGCGAACCTGTCGAATGCTTTGATTCCGAAAAATACGGCATGAACAGACACGTGAACTGGGCACCCGAGGTTCACAGATATCAGGGAAAGTACTATATGTTCGCCACATTCACACAGGAAAACGGCATCAGAGGCACCTACTCCCTCTGCTCAGACAGCCTGACCGGACCCTTCGTTCCGAACAGCAAAGGTGCGCTGACCCCCGGAGAGTGGAGCTGCCTTGACGGAACTCTGTATCTCGATGACGCCGGCGTGCCGTATCTGATCTTCTGTCATGAACATACACAGATTCTGGACGGAACGATCTGCTATGTACAGCTGAACGAAACATTGGATTCCCCGGTCGGAGAAGTGGTTACGCTCTTCGCCGCCTCCACCTGTGAATGGGTCGATCCGTGGGGAGGCAATCATTACGTCACGGACGGACCGTTCATGTACCGTTCCAAAACAAACGAACTCTTTATGATCTGGTCGTCCTTCATTCAGGGAAAATACGCAGAATTCGCCGTGAAATTCAAGGATAAAAAGCTCGGACCGGACTTTGAACATATGAAACCCCTGCTCGACAGCGACGGAGGACACGGTATGTTCTTCTCCGACGGCGAAAAGACGTATTTCACCTACCATACCCCCAATCAGAGTCTCCTCGAGCATCCCGCGTTCTGCCTGATCGAGGATTCCGGCGATTCGATCCGTATCCGGAAAGAATAACGATTTGTATCTCAAGAATCTTTCCAAGGAGCCCCCATGAATAAACAGAATTCCCCGAAAGGGATCGTCTTCCTCATTACGGCAGCTGTCGTCTGGGGATTTGCCTTTGTCGCACAGAACATCGGCGCAGACAGCGTTCCCGCATTCTTCTTCAACGGCGCACGTTTTCTGCTCGGTGCCGTGTCCCTCATCCCCGTCATCCTCCTCTTTGAACGCGGCGCGGATGATCCTGCCATGAAAAAACGCACCCTGACCACCGGCTTGGTCGCAGGCGTGCTTCTCTGTACCGCTTCCTATCTCCAGCAGGTCGGCATCGAGCTGACCGACACCTCCGGGAAAGCCGGCTTCATCACAGGACTGTATATGATTCTCGTCCCCATCTTCGGACTCTTTCTCCGCAGAAAAACGGGACTCAAGACATGGATCGGCGCAGTTTTCGGCGTAACCGGTCTGTTCCTCGTGTGCATGAGCGGCGGCAAACTCACCTTCACCCGCGGCGACATCTTCCTGATCGCCTGTGCCGTGGTCTATACTTTACATATCATGTGGATCGACCATTTCGGCGCCGGCGTCTACTCCCTCCGTTTTTCCATGACGCAGTTCGCCATGGCCGCAGTCCTGAATTTCATCGGATGCGCTCTGTTTGAAAGCGTCACCTTCGCCGGCTTTCAGGCAGCCTTTCTCCCGATCCTCTACTGCGGCATCATGTCCACCGGCGTGGCGTATACCTGTCAGGTTCTCGGACAGAAATACAGCGAACCCACCTCCGCCTCCATCATCCTCTCCACGGAATCCGTCTTTTCCGCAATCGGCGGAGCCATCATTCTGCATGAGCGGATGTCCGGCGCGGCATACCTCGGCTGCGTGCTGATCTTCGCGGGAATTCTCCTCTCGCAGATCAAGTTTAATAAGAACAAACATAATTCCATATAAACCAAAAAGAGCTGTTTTGAACGGAACATTTTCCATGAAACAGCTCTTTATTTATTGATGTGCGGATTATCGGTTCTCTCAAGCAGATAGTCAACGGATACTTGGAAATAATCAGCAATCCGGATCAACGTGGCATAATCTGCTTCATGTGAACCGTTTTCATATCGGCTGATTGTATTCTGGCTTGTTTCCAGATCCATCGCCAGTTTTACTTGTGAGATTTTTCGTGCTTTCCGTAATTCTTTTAATCGTTTCACTTTTTGTATACCTCCATACTTGACAATATTATCCCATAATGGTATAATAAATTTATCCCATAACGGGATAGTTCGAAAGGAGGCAAAAAAATCTATGAAAAATTGCGTGGTTTTATTTACAGTTTTATTATTTCTGACTGCCTGTGCAGACAATGAACAAAGTCTGGAATATGGCGGCATATCTGTTTCATATTCAGATGAATCCATCCGTGTGGAATACGACGACAAATCGTATGATATCACAGAAAGAGAAAAAACAACAGAGTCAGAAATGGCGGTACAGACTTATGATCCCGAAAAGGTGATTGATTTATTCGCTGATGTGCAAAATTGGCTGACATATGACGGAGCTGATGGCAAAGGAATTGTCACTGTCGATCTGCCGGAAGGATACGTACGGGAAGTGGACGGTTATTATCTCAGAAGCGAAACCGGGATTTATTATAACCCCTATTTGGATGATGTGGATGTGATATATGACAATGCATACCTCGGGACGATCCGGTATGGAATCAAAAATAACGACAATTTGTCCAGTGGCGATACATTTGAAGTGATTACAGCCTGCTATTCAAAAGAATCATTTGGTGACACGATCACTTTCGAGGATATTTTTTCTGAAACGGGACACGTAGTGCTAACTGATAAGAAAACATATACCTTTCCTTCGCGCGGTACATATCTCTCTGCTGACAGCACATGGACAGAGGATGATTTTAATGTTATTATTAATTATATCAATCAATGCATGAAAGAGAATTTCAAAGGTGTTCCGGGAGGGGTGGGGACTAATGCAGAATTTTCTCTCCTTGAAATTCACGAAGGAATAATACAAGCAGGACAAATTGCTGAATATGGGAAAAAAATTATCATAACTGTTACATATTCGGAGAGTCCTACCTCCAGAGATGACTATGTATATACAATTTTATATGATTTATACCGAGACACAAATGGAAAATTGATCATCGGAGAACATGAACATCGAAAAACACTTGCCAGCCTTGTAAAAAGCCACGGAGATTATTTTCTGAAAGGTTATGATTATCAACAATTAGAATAAAAAACTGCCGTATCATAGGACTAAACAGTTCCTTGATACGGCAGTCTTTAATATTGGTCTTACTTCCCGAAGGAAACCTTGACTTCCTTCATTTTCTGTTCGGCGTACTTGATCGGATGCGTGCTTTCAAAACCATCGCGCAGCTGCATGACAACAACCATAGCCTCCGTATCCCCCAGCGAAACCCCCGATGCGGTCAGCCGGCGGAAGTTGTAGATGTTCTTGTCCTTCGCCTCCACAGCCGTCATCGGAATCTTCACCCCGGTCGTTTCGTTCAGCAGATAGAACGAGAATTCGTGCCCCTCTGCCATGTCCGTGTATTCGTACACACTGTCATTCCAGCGTACAGCCAGCTGAACCTCTCCCGATTCCGGCGTGTAATAGAACCCGTACGCGGAGAAGTACCCATCGTCGGAAATTTCCTTCTGAATGTCCACCGTATACGTGACAGACGCACCGTCGGCATATGCCTGCTTCATCAGATCGGTTTCGGCAGGCTTTGAAAACGTCGATTTATCGGCTACCATGAAACAGCGGATCACGAACATCGCACAGATGATCAGAACAATCGCCGTTGCAAAATTTTTCACAAATTTTTCCATAATCCATCTCTTTCGTCAGCCGCGCGGATGTCGTTTTCCCGGCTGTTTGCACTTCTCTTCCATTATAGCGGAGATATGTGAATATTTCAATCATAAATGCCAGTTTTTCAAGAAAAAAGCAGGAGAAAATGGTGAAAATACAGCTTGACATCTGACGGAAAAAACGATATAATTATGCTTACTGCGGGTCATTCTGTGCCTGCGGGATCTGACGAAATCATACGGAGGTATGCGGATGAAAATTGATGTGACCGAACTGATGAACCATCGTACAGACGTGATCGAATTCGACTACACCTTTGACCCGAAGCATACCGACGCGGATTGTGCCGAACTGCCGAAGGATGTGAAAATTCCCGAGGGCGGCATCCGTGTCAGCGGCCGTGCCGAGGATTCTCTCGGCTGCATGATGTTCCGCGCTGTCGTAACCGTCACTTATCAGACGGTGTGCGCACGGTGTCTGGAGCCGATCGACTCCGAACTTGAGTTTGAACTTGAGCGCATGATTCTCACCGAGCGGCTGTTTAAAGGCGAGAGCCATGTATCGGACGACGACGAATGGGACGGCGTAACCGAGGATGTCATTTATGTGAATGACGCACGCATTATCCCCGATGCCGACATCATCGAAGAGATTTCACTCACACTGCCGGGATTCGAGCTTTGCAGCGACGACTGTCCCGGACTCTGCCCCATGTGCGGAAAGCCGAAGAAAAACGGCGACTGCGGCTGTAAAGCAGAAAAAAATATCAATCCAAAGTTAGCAATTTTGCAAAAACTACTTGATAATCCAGAATAAGTGTGGTATAATAAACTGTAATGTGTCAATAGCACCATCAGAATTATACCGAGGGAGGTTTTGAAATGGCTGTTCCGAAGAGAAAAACATCGAAGGCAAGACGCGACAAGAGACGTTCCAACGTTTGGAAGCTCGAAATGCCCGGCATGGTAAAGTGCTCTCACTGCGGTGAATACAATCTCGCTCACCGCGTTTGCAAGACTTGCGGCTACTACGACGGCAAGCAGGTTATCAACACAACTGAAGAAGCGTAAGTTTTCGTCCGTGCTATCGTAAGGTAACACGGATGCGCTTTTTTACGGAGGTTTCTCATGCGTCTTATCCCCGAACAGAAAAACACACGCACCGTGAACGCCCTGACAGCCTGCCTGCTCCTTTTCGGCGGCATCGTTTACGCACTCCCCGTCGTCTGCAAAGCAAAAGGCACAGCCGTTCCGATGCCGTGGCTGTTCTCGCTCCTCACCCTTATGTCCGTCGCCGCCGCACTGTTCATCCTCATCCGGTTCCGCATGACGGGCTTTGTCTACCTGATCACACCGCGCAGCGATGTCCCCGCCGATCCGATGATGGAGAGCGCATTCGCCGGCACGCCCGATATCACCCGCGTCCGCCCGGAACTGCTCGACCTCGTCGTAATGAAATATCAGGGCAGCCGTCCCCCCGCGACTGAATGCGTGCTGTCCCTCGGCGATCTGGCGGCAGTCATACCCGTCACACGTCAAGGCACAACCACCATCCGCACCGTCCGGG
The DNA here is from genome assembly GCA_017414585.1 of Clostridia bacterium. The sequence goes on from JAFQLN010000037.1 coordinate 37,340, forward strand.
ATCAATACCGCCAACGCAGCGCCGCGGATTTCGTCTTCTACGACTATACACTCACCTTCCGCTGGGAAGAAGCCCTTGAACTCATCTTTGTGGACGGTCAGCGGTACGTCGGCGTCATCCTCGAAGCGGACGAAGCGATGCGGCGTTATCTGACAGCACTGAAAACAAACAACGGTTAACGCCGTTCAGACGCAGTCGGGAATTTTTCTCCCCCAGACAGGTGCTGTACAGTTTTTTTCAAAAACAGCCCGTTTATCCTTGCAAAAATACGCAATCTTTGCTATAATAACAAAGATCACTAAGAACATACCCGAAAGGAAATTACTATGAATCTTCAGGATAAGGTACTCGCCACCGTAGGCGGAAAACAGATTATGGAAAGCGACCTCGAAGAAGCACTTGCTTCCATGGGTCAGCGCGCACAGAGCTACAATAACCCGCAGGGACGCGCCGTTCTTCTCGAGCAGATGATCGCACGCAAGCTCTTCCTCCTCGACGGACAGAAGAATCTTTACGAACGCGAACCGGCTTTCAAGGAACAGCTCAACCGCGTCAAGGAAGATATGCTCACCAACTACGCCATCCAGAAGGCAGTGGAACGTGTCCGCGTAACCGATGAAGAAATGAAGAAATTCTACGACGAAAATCCCGACCAGTTTGAAGCAGGAGCTACCTACAACGCTTCCCACATCCTCGTTGCGGAAGAAGCAGCTGCCGCTGATATCCTCGCAAAGATCAACGCGGGCGAAATCTCCTTTGAAGACGCGGCAAAGGAACACAGCACCTGTCCCTCCGGCAAGCAGGGCGGCGAACTCGGCGACTTCGGTCACGGTCAGATGGTTCCCGAATTTGAAAATGCCTGCGAAGCAATGGAAGTCGGCACGATTTCCGAACCCGTGCAGACCCAGTTCGGCTGGCATATCATCAAGCTGAACAAGAAGGAAAACGGCGGCACCATGAAGTACGAAGACATCAAGGAAGAAATCCGCAATGCACTCATGGGTCAGAAGCAGCAGGCCGCATACCAGTCCAAGATCAACCAGCTCAAAATCCTCTTCCCCGTCGATAAGGCATAACAAAAGAGGCTGACGCAAGTATAAAGTTTTGGTCGAGCTTTTTCAAAAGCTCGTGGGGTTCAAAGGGGCAACGCCCCTTGTCGAGCTCC
>JAFQLN010000038.1 GCA_017414585.1 Clostridia bacterium
CTCCGCCCCCTACGTGAGACAGATCATCCACTCGGTACAGGACGACTGTTTCAGCATCATCTACCACAACTGCGGACCTGGCACAGCGTTCATGACCGATTCGCTGGCTGAAAACGGTGCGGCAGCGTATCATTTCGGCGACGCGGCGGATATGCGCAGCATACTGGAAACGATGCCTTCGGACAAACCGATTCTCGGAAACCTATCCCCGACCCGCTGCTTTCTCTGCGGCACGCCGGAGAATATGTACGAAGAAACCGCGGCTTTGATCCGAAGCTGTTCCGGATACGGCAATTTCGTCCTATCATCCGGATGTGATATTCCGGCAGGAGCAAAATGGGAAAACATCTGTGCATTTTTCAGAGCGGCAGAAGATGCGTCGATACGGAAAAAAGCAGTTTCATACAGAAAAAGTATACACATAAGCATACCAAGGAGGGTTACAATATGATTTGGGACAGAGAAAGGTACATCGCACACTCGCTCTTTGAAGACACCGGCAGGGAAATGTTCTGTGAACTGTTCGGACCTCTGCACGCACTGGAAGCGGAGTGGAGACAGCAGGGTGCATCTGCAAAAGAAATCGGCATGACCGCTTTTGAGTGGGACTATGTTCCGACTGTAGGTCTTGCAGGTCATATCGGTGCACGAACCGGCATCAGACCGCAGATTCTCGAAGATACCCCCGAAATGACGCTGGCTATCGACGGAATGGGCAGACACACAAAGCTCATCAAAAAAAGCGCGACCATCCCCCTTCCCTATGATCATCCGGTTACCACGCCCGACGACTGGGAAAGAATCAAGCACTGGTACACCTTTACGGAAGATCGCGTAAACCGCGAAGCACTGCTTGAGCAGAAAAAGAAATGGGAAAGCGGACGGCTGACGATGATCGGAATGCCCGGCGCTTTTGACGAACCGCGTCAGCTTCTCGGCGAGGCAGAAGTCTGTCTGGCGTGCTACGAAGAACCGGAGATGCTGCACGATATGCTCGAAACCTTCACAGATACGGCAATCAAGGTCATCGAACGGGTCGGAGACATCGTGCCGATCGACTGTCTGTGCGTACATGAAGACATGGCAGGCAAATCCGGACCTCTGTTCGGTCCTGCGCAGATTCTTGAATTTTTCAAGCCGTATTACAGCCGTGTATGGGAAGCGGCAAAGGCATACGGCGCAAAGCTCTTTTCGCAGGACAGTGACGGAGATATGTCCCCCATTTACGACGAGCTGATCGAATGCGGACTGAACTGTGTCCATCCGCTCGAACCTGTAGGCGGAAACGACATGGTCGAACTGCGGAAGAAATACGGAAAATCGCTCTGCTTCAAGGGCGGCATCGACAAGCACGCGCTCATCAAGGGAAAAGAAGCGGTCCGCAAAGAACTGGAATACCGTCTTTCTCCCAATCTGATGGGCGGCGGAATGATCTTCGGACTGGATCACCGGATTCCCAACGGCGTGCACATTGATACATACCGCTATTATGTCAACCTCGGACGCGAAATGCTCGGACTGGAACCTATTTCCTCTGAAGGCTGGGCAAGAATGGCTTTCTGATCAAACAGGATTTATCAGCATTTACTTTTCAAGGAGACCAGACATGACCGATCTAGAACGCATCCGGGAACTTGCCAAAGAGACGCGCGAATTCGCTCTCAGCCCGGAAATGGAACGCAGACGCAGACTGTGGACGGAACACAACAGCCTTTCCTTTACCCGTCCGCCGATTTACATCCGCGCCGTACCTTTCGGAGAATATCCCGAAGCAAAAGATCTGCGCTGTCAGAATCCGCAGCTGCGCGGCCTCGAATACCGGTTTCTTCTCAACCGCTACTATATGCAGCTGCGTGACGACACGATCATGGAGCCTTACATAACCATTCGTGCTGCCGTAGATGCTGCGCCCGGCGGGGTATACGGTCTTGCAGCCAATATGCAGCCAAAAGCCAAAGGGATCATTGCGGCGGCATACCAGCCTTCCATCATAGAAGAAGAGGATGTCGAAAAACTGCACGTGCTTCCGTACCGCGTCAATGAAGAAGAAACAGCACGCAGACTCGCATGGCACAAGGAAGTGCTTGACGGAATTTTAGATGTGGCCGTTGACCGTCAGGCTCCCCTGTGCGGAATGTGGTCGAACGACATATCCACCATTCTGGCAAAACTGCGCGGCATCGAACAGATCATGTGGGACGCCTATGACCGTCCACAGTGGCTGGCTGATCTGTGCGCGTGGATGCGCGACCGGATTCTCGAGCACATCGACCAGACTGAAGCAGCCGGCGGATTCCGCTTATGCAATCATCAGAATCAGGCTATGCCGTACTGCCGTGAACTGGAAGCGCCCAGTGCCAGCGACAAGCCGGTATCGACGAAACAGCTCTGGGGATATATGGCTGCGCAGGAATTCACCACCTTCGGTCCGGATATGTTCGACGAATTCATGTTCCGCTATCAGCAGCCGATTCTGGAACGGTACGGCGTGACGGCATACGGATGCTGTGAAGATCTCACGCAGAAGATTCCGATTATCAAGCAGCTGAAGAATCTGCGGCGCATTGCGGTTTCCCCCTTTGCGGATCCGGCGAAATGTGCCGAGCAGATCGGCAGCGATTACGTACTGTCGTGGAGACCGAATCCCTCTTCCGCCTGCTCGTACGGTGTGGACGAAGACTATGTGCGCGGGGAGCTTCATCGGGTGATGGATATCTTCGACGAAAACCACTGCGTATGGGATATTACCCTGAAAGACCTCGAAACCACCGGCGGGGATCCGACTGCGATCGTCCGCTGGACGGACATTATCCGCAATGAGCTGGAAAAGCGTTACGGCTGATCCGAAAACTTTTTCAGCTGCGAATTACATTCTTGATTCCCCGAAATCAAAATATATATTTTATGTAAGGAGAAAGAAAATGAAGAAAGAAATGACCAAAATTCTATCGTCTCTGCTTCTCGCTGCCATGCTTCTTCCGGCTATGGCATCCTGCAGCGAGACTCCTGCCAGCGAGGAAAGTGAAAGTTCCCAACCTCCGCCCGCCGAAGCATCGCATGATGAGGAAAGTGAGGCATCCGAAGAATCGGAAGAGATCACCGACAATCTCCCGGAAAGAAATTATGATGGCTTCGATTTCCACATCTACACCAGAGAAAGTGCCACGCATTACGCCTATCTGACGGAAGAGATGTCGGGTGAACTTCTGAATGACGCCATATACGAACGTAATGAGCGCGTCACGGAACGGTTTGATGTTGTTTTCACCGAAACCACATACACCGACCAGAATCTTCCTGTCACCAATGTGCAGAGCGGAGACGATACCTTCTCCCTCATGAACGTCCGCTGTACCGCTGCTGATACCATGGGACGCAAAGCTCTGGCTATGGATATGAGCACGCTCGAATACATTGATCTCTCCAAGCCCTACTGGGACAAAGAACTGGCTGAAATGATCAATGTCGGAAACAGAACCTTTACAGCCATCGGCGCGTCGAATATGACTGCAATAGATTTCCTTGTTGTTCTTCTTTTCAACAAGAATCTGGCAGAACTGTATCAGGTTGAAAATCTCTATGATGCCGTACGCGAAGGCCGCTGGACACTCGATCTCTTCGGAAAGTATGCGGCACTCGCTTCGGAAGATTTAAACGGTGACGGTGTTTTTGATGCGGAAGACCGCTGGGGAGCACTCGGAAGCACAATTTTCCTGCAGTGCACGATGATTCCCGCAGCCAACGCATGGTACATCAAAAAGGATGCGGACAATCTTCCGTATTTCGACATGGGATCGGATGAACACTTCTACAATGTCTTTGAAAAGATTTTCCAGGTTCTCTATGACAACAATGCGTGGTATCACAATACAGATGACGCTAATGCCCAGCCTGCCAATACTGCTATGTTCCAGAACGGTCAGGGACTCTTCATGGGCTCGCAGGTATACTTCGTAGAAAGTATGCGCGATATGGAACACGATTTCGGTATTCTTCCTTTTCCGAAGTATGATGAAGCACAGCAGAACCACTTCACACGCCTCTGCTTCTATGACACTTCCGTCATTCCTGTAACGGTTCCCGATATCGAATGCTCCTCTATCATTCTTGAGGCACTCGCCTGTGACTCCTTCAACACGGTCGTTCCCGCATATAAGGAAAAGATTCTCAA
>JAFQLN010000039.1 GCA_017414585.1 Clostridia bacterium
AAGTGAATGGATGAGGGCTTTCGGGGAAACCTTTGTGCAAAAAGGTTTCCCCGAACCCCTTCCAAAAAACTTTATACGATACAGACATATAAAGTAAGTGCAGATTTGACGAAATAAAATTTCTGTAAAGTATACAGCCGTGTTATAACTTCAAATCTTCACTTACTTTATATGTCTGTATCGTATAAAGTTTTTTGGAAGGGGTTCGGGGAAACCTTTTTGCAAAAAGGTTTCCCCGAAAGCCCTCATCCATTCAATTCCTTCTTTTCGCTGCCGGAGAGCTTGTATTCCTCAAACGGCTGTTCGCCGTACCGGACAACCTGCGTGCTTTCGAAGCCGTCGCGCAGTTCCATGACGACGGTGAGCGTATCGGTTTCGCCGGGATTCACGGCATCCGCACTGAGTTTGCGGTAGTTGTAAATCGCCCGCTTCTTCGATTCCAGAACCTTCAGCGGGAAGGTCTCGCCGGTGGTTTCGTTGAGGAGATGGAAGGAGTATTCGTGACCTTCCGTCATGTCGGTATACTCGTATACGCTGTCGTTCCAGCGGACGGTCACCTGTACTTCGCCCGTTTCGGGAATGAAGCAGAAGGCGTAGGCGGCAAAGTAGCCGTCGTCGGCGATTTCCTTTTCCACCTTTACGGTTTTCACATCGAGTTCGCCGTCCGCGTACGCGGCAACGAGGGCGGGAGTCGCGGCGAGGTCATCGAACACGGATTTGTCCGCGACCATGCAGCAGCGGAAGATGAACATCCCGCAGATGATGAACAGGATCGCGGTCGCGATCTGCTTGATTATTTTTACCATTATGTATCGTTCGCTCCGTAAATATTGATGATGATTCTTTATTATAGCAACAATATTTGAATATTTCAATATAAAGTACAGAAAGTGCGCAAAAAATCGCTGAAAAATGGTGAAAATAAAGATTGACAAAACACGAGCGGTCGATTATAATATTGATTACCGTGGAATTTTATGCTGATAAGCTGATATTGGAGGTCTGACGCATGAAAATCGACATTTGCGAACTGATGAACCGACGTCTCGACCGGATCGACTTCGCATACCGCTTTGACCCGCGCCATACCGACGCCGAGTGCGTGCTCCTCCCGGAAGACATCACGATTCCGGACGACGGCATTTCGGTCTGCGGCAGCATCACCGACACTCTCGGCTGTATGACGTTCCGCGCGGTTGTAACGGTAAGCTACGTTACGGCATGTGCGAGATGTCTGGACGAAGTGCGTGAAACCCTCGAATTTGATTTCGAGCGGATGGTTCTGACCGAGAAGATCGTGTCGAACGAACCGTTTGACGAAGACGAGGAATGGGACGGAGAGCTCGACGACGTGCTCTACGTCAACGAAGCAAAGATCATTCCGGACGCGGATATCATGGAGGAGATTTCTCTGGAGCTTCCGTCCTTTGTTCTTTGTGACGAAGACTGTCCCGGACTCTGTCCGAAGTGTGGTCACCGGCTTGCGGACGGCGACTGCGGCTGCAAGGACAAAAAAGAAATTGATCCAAGGCTCGCAATTTTACAAAAACTACTTGATAATCCCGAATGATTGTGGTAT
>JAFQLN010000040.1 GCA_017414585.1 Clostridia bacterium
CCTGACGCCGAACGATTTGGATAAACCGTATTTTATTATCTTTACGGACGATTTGTTTATAAAATCACGTGCGTACCTGATTCTTTCGCGGGAGGAGCAAGCCCCTCCCCTACGGGTATATCCGAAACGATTGTATATCCGCTGAAACTTCGTTAACTTCAAATCTTCTATAACATTATGGTTAAGTAAATGCCGCTGCCGCACACTGCCGCCCTCTCCGTGCTTGACACGGGACAGCCATTCTGCTATAATGAAGCTATATAAATAATAGGTAAAATCCGGAGTAACCCATGCTGAAAACCAAAATTGTCTGTACCCTCGGCCCCGCATCCGATTCTGCGGAAATGATTGAACAAATGGCGCGTGCCGGCATGAATGTCGCACGGCTGAACTTCTCCCACGGCACCCATGAAGCGCACGCCGAAGTCATCGCACGCATCAAGGAAGTCCGCGAAAAGCTCGGCGTCCCGCTTGCCATCCTGCTCGACACAAAAGGTCCCGAAATCCGTCTCGGTACGTTTGCCGGCGGTTCTGCTGTTCTGGAAACCGACTCCCTCTTCACGCTGGAAACGGCGGAATGCGAAGGCGACAGCACACACGCCTCTATCACCTATGCCGAACTTCCGAAACAGCTTGCCCCCGGGATGCGCATCCTCCTCGACGACGGCGCTATCGAAATGACGGTCGAGACGGTCACGGACGCCGCAGTTGTCTGCCGCATTACTGCCGGCGGTGTGATCAGAAACGGCAAGGGCGTCAATGTTCCCAATGTCCACCTCGATATGCAGCACCTCTCCGCAAAGGACAAGAGTGATTTGCTCTTCGGCATCGAACAGGATGTGGATTTCATCGCGGCATCCTTCGTACGCACCCGGGACGACATCATCGGTATGCGCAAATTTGTGGACTACAACGGCGGACACAAAATCAAAATCATCTCCAAAATCGAAAATGCGGAAGGCATCGAAAATTTCGATGAAATCCTCAAATACTCCGACGGCATCATGGTTGCACGCGGGGACATGGGCGTGGAAGTCAACTTTGAACGCCTCCCCGGCATCCAGAAACGCTTCATCAAGAAATGCTATCAGGCGGGCAAAATGGTCATCACCGCCACCCAGATGCTCGAATCCATGATCGAACACCCCACCCCCACCCGTGCGGAAATCTCCGACGTCGCCAACGCGGTTTTCGACGGAACCAGCGCCGTTATGCTCTCCGGGGAAACCGCCATCGGCAAACACCCTCTCCGTGCGGTGCGCGCCATGGCAAAAATCGCAAAGCAGGCTGAACACGATGCGTTTGAATCCAACGCCTTCGGGGAAATCAAGTATGACATCGACTACTCCGACGTCACCGGCGCTCTCTGCGATGCGGCGTGCACGACAGCGAACGATATCCGCGCCAAAGCCATCGTTACCCTCACCACGACCGGCAAAAGCGCACGCAGAATGTCGAAGTTCCGTCCGCATCAGCCCATCGTCGCCGCAACGCCGCGCATCAAAACCTTCCACCAGCTTGCACTGTCGTGGGGCGTTTATCCCGTTCTCGCACTCGAACAGGATACCACGGAAAAGCTCTTCCAGCACGCCGTGGACTGCGCCAAGGAACTGGATCTCGTCTCGCCCGGCGAACTCATCGTCATTGCGGCAGGCACGCCCGTCGCCACCCCCGGCAACACCAATATGATCAAAGTGGAAGTCGTCAACGGCAATGACTGACCCTTTCTCTGTCTCATACGATCCGAATCTCTACCATAAAGGAGTCTATATCATGAACAGACATATTTATACGCTGAAAAAGCCCGCTTCCTGTTACGGTGAAATGTGGCGGGACGCCCTGCCGCTGGGCAACGGTCTGACCGGCGTACTGATCCCCGGCGCGGCAGCCTGCGAAAGCATTCACTTCAACCGCCATGATCTCTGGCACGGAGGCGGTGAAAACAGTGCTGTCCCGGATGTTTCCGATGCCTTCCGTGCCATGCGGAAATTTATCGACGACGGTGACTATGCCTCTGCCAATCGGGACAACCTCCGTGCAGCGCTCGCAGAAAAAGGCTATAAAGCAGGCTGTGAAGTCCCGTACCCGCTCGGCTGGCTGGATTTCGAGTTCGTTCCGGAGAAAATGTTCAGCCATTATCGACGCGGCGTGAATATGCGCACCGGAGAAGCGTTTGTGCAGTTCACCGTGGACGGATGCCGGTACAGCCGTCAGGCATTCGTTTCCCGCGACAGCGATATCACTGTCTTCCGCATGAGCGCAGACCGTCCCTTCACCATGACATACAGCTTCCGTCTGTTCAGCGAAGCCGAAGACAGCATCGTTTCGGAAAACAGCATCCGCCGGGTATCCAAAGACGGAGACACCGCTGCGAACGTGCTCTTTTTGGGCAGCTTCACCTCACAGGTACACGGCTCCGCGCTGGAAGTCACCGGACAGGATTACCTTGTTCTCGTCCGCTGCTCCTCCCACGGCTCCGCGCTTTCTCTGGATGCATTCGCTGCCGAAACCTACGACTCCCTCCTCGCCAAGCACACGGCACTGCATACGCCTCTGTACGACGCGGTCACGATTGAATTCGCTCCCGAAGAGGATTTTGCTCGGAGCAACGAGGAAATGCTCGACGAAGCCTATGAAGATACCGCTTCCCCCGCCCTGCTCGAACGGATCTGGCGGTTCGGACGCTATCTGTTCATCTCGGCTGCCGCGGAAAACGGCAATCCCGTTCCGCTTTACGGACTGTGGCACGGCAGAGACGGGCTGGGATGGTCGCAGTACGTGGCAAACGAAAACGTGGAAATGACCTACTGGCATACCATGGCGGGCGGTCTTTCTTACGCGATTCCGTCACTGATCCGCTATTATACCTCCAAAACCGAAAAATTCCGCGAATGCGCGAAAAATCTCTTCGGCATGAACGGCATCTGGATTTCCGCGTACACCACGCCGAACAGAGCGGGTGCCGGCGTCCCGGTTTCCGTCATCGCCAACTGGATCAGCTGTGCGGGATGGCTGTGCAGACATTTCTGGGAATACTACCTCTACACCGGCGACGAAAAGATGCTGCGGGAGGAAATTCTCCCCTTCATGTACGAAGCCGCACTGTTCTACCGCGATTATGCCGTTGAGGATGGGGACAAAATCCGGCTCTATCCTTCCGTATCGCCCGAAAACACCCCCGGCAGCTGCCTCAAACTTGCCACAAAATCCGCATCCGGGCATCCCTGTCCCGCTGTGCAGAACGCTGTCATGGACTTCGCTGTTATGAAGGAGCTCATCACCAATCTGCTCCGCGGCATTGAGATCACCGGTATGTATGCCGATGAAGCCGCTTCCTTCCGCGCGCTGTGCGAAAAAATCCCCGCGTACATGATCAACGAAGACGGGGCTGTGAAGGAATGGATGCATCCGGAGCTGACGGACAACTATGCGCACAGACACCTGTCCCACATCTACCCGATTTTCCCCGGCACGGAAGTCACCGCATTCAACAATCCCGACCTGTTTGAAGCGTTCCGCAAGGCTGTTCATCTGCGCAAGCTGGGAAGTCAGTCCGGCTGGTCGCTGACGCACATGGCTTCGATTTACGCACGGCTCGGCGAAGGCGAAAAGGTGATCGAATGTCTTGACATTATGGCAAAGAGCGTCCTGCTCAACTCCCTTCTCACCCTGCACAACGACTGGCGCAAAATGGGCATGACCCTCAACTGGGAAAATTCCGCTGTCGTCCAGCTTGACGCCGCTTTCGGTGCGGTCAACGCGATGCAGGAAATGCTGTTCTGCTGGCAGGAAGAAGCGCTCTCCGTCTTCCCGGCACTTCCCGCAAGACTGTCGTCCGGCTCGGCGCACGGTCTGGTCTTCCCGGGAGGAACGATCGACATCGTCTGGAACGCGGACAAGTCCGTAACCGTCACGGTGCACGCTTCCAAGAATATAAGCACCGCTCTGCTGCTTCACGGCAAAAAGCAGACGCAGATTATCCTCACTGCCGGAGAAAGCACGGTCTGGACCGGCAGCTATGCTGACTAAGAAAGGCTGAACCATCATGAAAAAAACAATTGAAAACATTAAAAACTCCTCACTTTCCTACGGAAGCATTCCCTTCTGGAGCTGGAACGACAAACTCGAAGAAGAAGAACTCAGACACCAGATCCGCCACATGAAGGAACGCGGCATGAACGGTTTCTTCATGCACGCAAGAAGCGGTCTTGTCACGGACTATCTCTCTGACGAATGGTTCGACTGCATCCGTGCCTGCGTGGACGAAGCACGCAAACTCGGCATGGAAGCATGGTCCTACGACGAAAACGGCTGGCCGAGCGGATTTGCAGGCGGCGAACTGCTCAAAGACAAGAAGAATTTCGCCCTCTCCATTGAACACAAGGAAGGCGCGTTCCCCGAAATCGGCGAAGACATCTACGAAACCGCTTCCGTGATCGCCGTTTACAAAAAGAACGCGGACGGATCCTTCACGCTTGTCACCGAAGACTGCGGCGAGGAAAACTACCTCATCCTCTACAGACGCTTTGACGAAAGCTATGTCGATACCCTCGACAGTGCAATCACCGACAAGTTCA
>JAFQLN010000041.1 GCA_017414585.1 Clostridia bacterium
GCCCGTCCCGGCAGGCAAATCAGAAAAACAGCACGGGCTCACCGCAGAAAAAACCGGCATCCCCCTCTTCCGTCCATACAGCCGGTGCGGACAGCGTCAAATCCGACAAAGATCTGATCAAAGCATCGGACGGCGGGGACGGCGGCAGCATCACGGAAGAAAAAAACGATCTTCCGCCGAAGGAAAACATTGACGATCTGAAAAAAGAGCTGGACGGCTACATAGGACTCGGAGAAGTCAAAAAAGAAGTCAAAAACCTCATCAACATGGCGGCAGTGTATAAGATGCGCATGGACAACAATCTCCCGAATCCCGATATGTCCCTGCACCTTGTATTCTCCGGCAATCCCGGCACGGGAAAAACCATGATCGCCCGTTTCATGGCGCGTGTATACCATTCGCTCGGGCTTCTCTCCGTCGGCAAGCTGGTCGAAGTGGACCGCAGCGGACTGGTTGCCGGCTACATCGGTCAGACCGCCATCAAAACAGCGAAGGTGCTTGAAGAAGCCAAAGGAAGTGTTCTCTTCATCGACGAAGCATATACGCTGACCTCAAAAACCGAAAATGATTTCGGATTTGAAGCCGTCGATACCATTCTCAAAGCCATGGAAGACAACCGCGATGATCTCGTTGTCATTGTGGCGGGCTATATTGAGCTGATGGAACAGTTCATCGACTCCAACCCGGGTCTGCGTTCCCGCTTCAATAAATACATCGACTTCGCAGATTACACAGCCGAAGAAATGATCGGTATTTTCAAAATGAACTGCGGAAAAAGCTGCTATATTCTCGACAGTGAAGCGGAGGAAACCGTAAAGGAATACTTCACCGCAGTCGGAGAAGCGGCAGGTGAATTCGGCAATGCACGCGGTGTGCGCAATACATTTGAAAAAATTCTCACCGAACAGGCAAACCGCATCGCAGAGCTTCCTTCCGTCACGCGGGACGATCTGATGAAGATCACCAAAGCGGATGTGACGGCGGCGCTGTTTGAAGCGGAGGACGATGCATCCGAACCAACCGAAGAATAATCGGACCAGACGACACGGAGGTGCTGTTATGGATAAAAACACGCTTGTGCATCTTGCAGTCAGCGCCATGCAGTCCGCGTATGCACCGTATTCCGGCTTCATGGTGGGCGCTGCACTCGAAACAGCGGACGGCACAGTCTATACAGGCGCAAACATCGAAAATGCCGCTTATTCTGCCACGGTCTGCGCAGAACGGACTGCTTTTTTCCGCGCCGTACATGACGGGCATCGGCATTTTACAAAAATTGCCGTTGTCGGCGGAAAGGACGGTGTGCTGACATCGTTCACGCCTCCGTGCGGCGTATGCAGACAGGTCATGCGGGAGTTCTGCGGCGATGATTTTGCAGTTCTCCTCTCGGACGGAGAGAAAATCCGCGAAACCACGCTCGGCGCGCTTTTCCCCATGTCCTTCGGACCGGAGCATCTGGAAGGAGGAGCTTTCAATGCGCATGATTGACATACTTCATAAAAAACGGCACGGCGGCGAACTGACAGATGCCGAAATCGCCTTTTTCGTACGCGGCTGTACGGACGGATCCATTCCGGATTATCAGATTTCTGCGCTCTGCATGGCAGTCTGCTTTGCGGGTATGACGGACGAAGAATGCGCGTCCCTCACCATGCACATGATGCATTCCGGTGACACTGTTGACCTGTCCGCACTCCCGTATACGGCTGACAAGCACTCAACCGGCGGTGTGGGGGACAAAACATCCCTGATTCTTACACCGGCAGCGGCTTGTCTCGGGCTTTCCGTTGCAAAAATGTCCGGACGCGGACTGGGGCACACCGGCGGTACGATCGACAAGCTCGAATCCATTCCCGGATTCAATA
>JAFQLN010000042.1 GCA_017414585.1 Clostridia bacterium
TGCCGGTAGCGGGGGTCGAACCCGCACGCCATCGCTGGCAACGGATTTTGAGTCCGCCTCGTCTGCCAATTCCAACATACCGGCGTGTTGTTTATTATAGCACACTCTTTCGGAAATTGCAAGAGGTAGCGATTATTTTTCTCCGTTACTTATTCTTCACTTTCTGCAGAAATGGGATCGAAAATTTCTATTGACAAACAGTTTTTTCTGATGTAAACTAAAAATACAGATTTATTCCCGCCTGCTCTTATCCTATTCGGAAGGCACGGCTGAAATACTGCGGCAAATGAATATATAATCGAAAAACACCCGACTGATGAAGGTCTCTTCCTTCCCTCTGATTTTATGGAAACTTACACCTCTGAACCCGCTTATACCTACAGAACTTTCAAAAATCCCGTTGCGCCTTCCGGTGCTGATCCGTGGGTGATCCGAGATGAGGAAACCGGCAGATATTACTACTGCTATTCCGGCGGCAACGGCGTCTGCGTCAACGAAATCGAAGCCCCGGACAAAATCACTTCCCAAGGCGGAACGAAAGTCTATACCGCTCCCGCAGGCACGATGTATTCCGCAGAATACTGGGCACCCGAACTGCACAAAATCAACGGAAAATGGTACATTTATGTCGCTGCCGATAACGGAAACAATCACAACCACCGGATGTATGTCCTCGAATGCACGGGCAAGAGTCCGACGGATCCGTACATCATGAAGGGGAAAATCACGGATTCGACCGACAAATGGGCAATCGACGGCACCGTTCTCCGGTTCGGCGGCGAATGCTACTTCGTCTGGTCCGGCTGGGAAGGCGACGAAAATGTCGATCAGCGCATCTACCTTGCCCATATGTCCAATCCCTGGACCATTGACAGTGAACGCGTCGAGCTATCCAGACCGACCGAAGACTGGGAAAAGCAGGGCGGTCGCCCGTGGATCAATGAAGGTCCCGTCGCGCTTCTCAAGGACAGCACGGTACACATCATCTACTCCGCTTCCGGCAGCTGGTCCGATTACTACTGTCTCGGCAAACTGACATTCCGCGGCGGAAATATCATGGATCCCGCGAACTGGACAAAGTCAGCTGAGCCGATTTTTGAGAAAACCGGCAAGGTATTCGGTCCGGGACACTGCTCCTTCACCACAGCGGAAGACGGTTCCGTATGGATCGTCTATCACGGCAATCTGGTTTCCGGTACCGGCTGGCGCGGCCGCAGTGTCTGGATTCAGCCTGTCGCATGGGACGGTGATGAGCCGGTGCTCGGTTCCCCCATCGACGCGGATACGGAACAGAAAATGCCGCTGCTCGGCTGACCAACTTATCACGAAACAGAACCGAATTTTTCCAAAAAAAGGAATCCCCTATGAAGACACAAATTTTATCCGAATTCTTCATCCTTTCCTGCGAACCGGACGGCGGCGCATACCACTATACCCTCACCACGGAGGGAGAGCTGATCACCGGAAATAAAATCACCGTTCCCAATGCCATGTGGTCGGAAGTTGACAAAGGCAGGCTTTGCATTGTTTTCCGCGGAGACCGTAATTCCCCCATCTCGTCTGCCGAAGGCTACACGGAATTTTCTCTCACCAGCGGCTGTATGCTGGAAGATATTGTTCCGACACAGGGCAGCTGCGTCTGTCACTTTGCGAAGGACGGCGGCGATGTCTATTTTGCCAATTACATGGACGGTACCCTCACACAGCTTATGGCAGGCGGCGGTTCGTGGGTCATCGGTCATGTCCCAACGGATGCCCTCCCCCTCGGACCCAATACAGATCGTCAGGAACGCCCGCATATCCACCAGTGCCTCTTCTCGCCCGACAAAAAATACCTGCTGGTCTGTGATCTCGGACTGGATGCTGTTTTTGTTTACGACCGCAATCTCTGCGAAGTTTCACACGCTGCTGTTCCGGCAGGGCATGGCGCGCGCCACGCAGTTTTCTCAAAAGACGGCAGCCGCCTGTTCGTTCTCAGCGAAATGGGCGTGTCTGTCACGGAGTTTCTGTGGGATGACGGGAAGCTCACCCCGCATATGACGCTCAATCTGCGCGGAGACGAACCCCTGATCGCACCCGATGAGGGAGGCGCGGCAATCACCCTCTCTCCGGACGGACGCCATCTGTACGCAACGGACCGCGGCACGGACACCATCGTTCATCTGCGTGTGAATGATACCGGACTGACACTTCTCTCGCGCACATCCTCCCACGGACGGCACCCGAGGGACTTCAAACTGATTGCCGGCGGTGCTTTTGCCGTATGCTGCAACCAGTTCGGCAATTGTTACTCACTCTTCCGTGTGCTTGAGGACGGAGAACTCCGCTTCCTGCACGAAGAAAAGCTCCTTTCCCCGCTCTGCGTCACGGAAATCTGACCGACATAACGAAAAAACAGCGGATCCAGTCCCGTTTATGAGACCGCATCCGCTGTTTCATTATTTTTTGTAATCAGAGATCTTCCGCTTCGTCTTCTTCGTCTTCAAGAAGAGGCTTCTGGCAAGCCGGGCAGATAACGTCTTCCGGATTTACGGTGTCGTCGAAGTATACCTTGCCGCCGCAGTTCGGGCACATTGCGCAGTAGAATTCTTCTTCGTCATCGTCGTCATCGTCGTCTTCTTCGTCATCATCACCACAGCAGCAGCCGCAGTCACAATCGTCATCGTCGTCACAGTCACAGCAATCGCAGCCGCAGTCGTCGTCATCATCGAGTTCATCGTAGAGGAATTCTTCAACCGCACCGAGATCTTCGTCGATTTCTTCGATATATTCGCCGGCAACATCCAGTTCGTCGCGGAGCGTTTCGATTTCTTCAGCCATCTTGCCGCAAAGGTCAATGAGGGCAGCAATGATCTTTCCTTCGGGGGTGGTTACGTCGAGGTTCGCACCGTCTGCGAGACCCTTGATATATGCACTGGTTTCCTTGATATTCATGTGTTTTCTCCTTTTTCAAAGTAGGATGATAAATGAAGGCTACTCAGAGTCGGGCAGCCTTCATTGTCATTTATTTCATTATTCGGACAAACATAAACAAAATCAGCGAAGCGGATGGTCGTGGGAACACATTAACTTCCAGATGCAGAAACGCCGATGTCTGCCTGCGGGGGCTTCCCCGCCAGCGAAGCGGATGGTCGTGGGATCACGTTATCTTCCAACTTCAAAAACGCCGATGTCTGCCTGTCGGGGCATCCCGACCCGATGTCTGCCTGTCGGGGCATCCCGATCCGGTGTCTGCCCGCGGGGACTTCTCCGCTTATGCTCTTTCGAGGTATTCGGAAGTTCTGGTGTCGATCTTGATCTTTTCGCCGGTTTCGATGAAGAGCGGTACGCGGATGGTAGCGCCGGTTTCAACGGTAGCGTTCTTGGAAGCGCCGGTAGCGGTATCGCCGCGTACACCGGGTTCGCAGTCAACAACTTCGAGTTCTACGAACATCGGGGGTTCTACTGCGAAAGGCTTGTCCTGATAAGAGTGGATCTTGCACATCATTTCTTCCTTGACGAACTTGAAGTTGTCACCGATGAGATCCTTGCCGATCGGAACCTGTTCGTAGGATTCCATGTCCATGAAGTAATAAAGATCGCCGTCATTGTAGAGATACTGCATTTCCTTGCGGTCGATTCTTGCATCGTTATACGTGTCGGTGGGGGAGAAAGTCTTTTCAACAACCGCACCGGGGATAACATTTCTCAGCTTGGTACGAACAAAA
>JAFQLN010000043.1 GCA_017414585.1 Clostridia bacterium
GCCTGCATTGATCGGAGAGGAGAAGAATGCATTGATGAACGGAACGCCTGCAAAGGTGCAGATCATATTGGCAGACATAATGCCGACACCGCTGATGAAGGATACCCATACTGCGGCTTTAGTGATCTTCTTCGAGTAGAGGCTGCAGAGGTAGGGAGCGAGGAATGCACCGGCAAGTGCGCCCCAGGAGATACCCATGAGCTGTGCGATACAGGTAACGGAAGACTTAACCTGTACGATTGCAATGCCTGCGGAGATGACGATGAAGAATACGATGAAGCCGCGGATTGCGAGCATCTGGTTCTTCTGTTCAAACTTCTTCTTGCGCAGCGGCACGATCATATCAAGCACGAGGGTGGATGCGGAAGTAAGTACGAGAGAAGACAGCGTGGACATGGAGGCGGAAAGCACGAGCATGACAACGATTGCCATCACAACATCCGGCAGACCGGAAAGCATGGAGGGAACAATGCTGTCGTACACGGGTGCGCCTGTGCTGGCATTGAAGGTGATTACATCGCTGTAGAGACGTCCGAAACCGCCGAGGAAGTAACAGCCGCCGGCAACGATGATGGCAAAGATCGTGGAAATAAGCGTGCCCTTGGAAATCGCGGATTCATTCTTGATTGCATAGAATTTGCCGACCATCTGCGGCAGACCCCAGGTCCCGAGAGAGGTAAGAATAACAACACCGAGCAGTTCCAGCGGCTTCGGACCGAGGAAGGAAGTGAACGCGCCGTTCAGACCGGGGTTTGTTTCTGCAGGAATACTGGAAAGTGTATTCATCGCTTCCATGAATCCGCCGTTATCGTTCAGAACAGCAGCGATAACAATGACAATACCGAAGAGCATGATAATACCCTGAATAAAGTCGTTGACAGCGGTAGCCATGTAACCGCCGGCAATGACATACACACCGGTCAGCACACTCATAATAATAACGCACCAAACATAGTCGATGCCGAATGCGGACTCAAACAGTCTGGACAGACCGTTGTACAAAGAAGCAGTGTAAGGAATGAGGAAAACAAAGACAATCGCGGATGCGACGAGTTTGAGCGCTTTGGAATCGAAGCGGTTGCCGAAGTATTCGGGCATGGTTGCCGCACCGATGTGCTGGGTCATCAGACGGGTTCTTCTGCCGAGAAGCACCCATGCGAGAAGAGAACCGATGATCGCATTGCCGATGCCGATCCATGTTGCGGAAACGCCGTATTTCCAGCCGAACTGTCCGGCGTATCCGATAAAGATAACCGCCGAAAAGTATGAAGTACCGTATGCAAACGCAGTCAGCCACGGACCGACATTACGTCCGCCAAGAACGAAACCGCTTACCGAGTCAGATTTTTTGCGGCAGATAAATCCGACCGCGATCATGACTGCGAAAAAGACTACGAGGAATGCGACTTTGATGAACATGATAGTGTCCTTCTTTCTGAAAAATTTTGCTGAAATATAAAAACGCCGCACAGCTGTGATTCTGTGCGGCAGTTTTAACGATATGAATGTATTTCAATCCCATTCGCATTTTTGCATCACAAATCACTATTACCTTCTGAAAAAGTAATAGTAATAATAATAGTATGCAAATGCGAATGTAAACATATTACGGTAACCTTTCGTTTGATTTTTGATAAGTATACCACTGTATGCATTGTTTGTCAAGGGTTTATGCGAAATTTCTGTATTTATTTTCGTTCATCCCGATACGCCCGCAGTCTGGCAAGATGGTGATTCGCCCGTTCTCTGTCTCCGAACGAGGCAGTCTTGTCATCATACTGCGTCCACATGAAATACCCGTTGTGTATTGAGAACATCATCCGGTACAGCTCCACGCGGATTTTCGTGTGTTCATCCTCCGAGATGCGTCTGCCGTATCCGTCATAGAACGCATCATTCATCATCCAGCCGCTCGCCAGTTCAAAATCCGGATCTCCCATACAGCAGCGGTCCGGGTCGATCAGGGCTCGCACAACCGGTTCGCCTGTATCGGGCAGAAGAACATTCAGTGCCCACATATCGCAGTGGTTGAAGCATGGCGTTTTTATCTCATCGAGAATGTCCGCAAACCAGTCGGCTGCCGATACGATTTCCGTCAGTTCTTCTTCCGTATAATAATCCACCGTGTTCCGACGGAAGCAGTCCGCCCAGCCTTCCAGTTCCTTTCTGATGAATGCGCTCCATGAATCCTCTCCGCCGCCGTGCAGAATTACACCCGCACGTCCGAATTTCTCCGTTGTAATCGAATTCATCATCCGGCAGTATTTTCCGGCTTCATAATACACCTGATAAATCCCCTTTTCGTCCAGAGAAGCGCAGTTGAGTCCGATGGAAGGGATATACGCAACAATCATGAAATCGCGGTCAAGCAGTGATTTCGTCGTATCGAGATGAATAACCGTTGAAGTCGGGATACCCGCTTCCGTCATCTTTTCGTATGCCCATGCCTCCGCATCCATCAGATACAGCTCATATGGCATCAAAAGTTCCCGGTGTACCGGTCCGACACGCAGAACATATTTCATGTCCTTTTGTGCATCCTCGCTTTCCAGAAGATAGGTCGTATTGAACAGTCCCCCCTTGAGCAGTGTGGTTCTGTATGATTTCCATGCTGGAAATGCGGCGGCAACCATTCTGTTCAGTTCCGCAGCGGTTACTTCGCGTACAATTTTTGCATCCATGGCATTTTCTCCTGTAATCCTGTTCTCTTATCTGCATTATATCATATTCTCACCTGTACAGCAAGAGCAAATTTTGGATTTATGTTCCTTTTATCATGCAAACTGCACGAGAAAAGCCGGAAATTTCCACATTATTTTTCCGATTTTTTGTGTAAGTTTCCCTTGACAAAAGAACGGACGGATGGTATAATGTGTAAAGCGATTTACTTTACAGCATAGCGCGGTGATGCATATTTTTGAAAAGGACATGAAGTTTCCGCTGCTGCTCGATACCTACGGTTCCCTTCTTTCGGACCGCAAGCGTGAAATCCTCGATTACTACTACAACGAGGACTACTCCCTCTCGGAAATCTCCGAGCTGACAGGTATCTCGAGACAGGGTGTGCGCGATTCCATCAAGAAGAGCGAAGAGGAAATCTACGCTCTGGAATCGAGGCTCCGGATAGCGGAAAAGAACAAAGTGTTGTCAGAACTGCTCCGTTCCGTGATCGCAGACATCGGCGCTCTTATCCCCGACCCGGATGAGAACACCGCAAATCGCCTCCACAGTATTACAGAAAGGCTTTCGCAGGCAGGTGCGGTTTTTGAATCCTCCCGCAGCGATGACCTATAGGAGTATCTGAAAGAATGTTTGGAAACTTATCCGAAAAACTCGAAAACGCTTTCAAAAAATTCAAAAACAAAGGCAAACTGACCGAGGCAGATGTCAAGGAAGGGATGCGTGAAGTCAAGCTCGCACTTCTCGAAGCCGACGTAAACTTCAAGGTCGTGCGCGACTTCATCAAAACCGTAACCGAACGGGCTGTCGGCGCGGAAGTTCTGGAAAGTCTTCTCCCCGCACAGCAGATCATCAAGATCGTTCACGAAGAACTTGTCAAGCTCATGGGTGAAACAAACACCAAGCTGACAATCTCTTCCCGTCCGCCGACCGTCATCATGATGGTGGGTCTGCAGGGTTCCGGTAAAACGACGCACACAGCCAAGCTCGCCGGTATGTACAAGAAACAGGGCAAGCGTCCCCTGCTCATCGCCTGCGACGTCTACCGTCCCGCTGCGATTGACCAGCTCAAGGTCGTCGGCGGACAGATTGATGTTCCCGTGTTCGACATGGGACTGGGCAACCCGGTGGAGATCGCAAAGGCAGGTATGGCTCACGCCGAACGGCACGGACACGATATGGTGTTCATCGACACGGCAGGACGTCTGCACGTGGATGAAGTGCTTATGAACGAGCTTTCTTCCATCAAGGAAATCGCAAATCCCACGGAAATTCTTCTCGTTGTGGACGCAATGACCGGTCAGGATGCCGTTAATGTCGCGTCCTCGTTCAACGAAAAGCTCGATATCACGGGCGTGCTTCTCTCCAAGCTCGACGGTGATACCCGAGGCGGTGCGGCGCTTTCCATCCGCCATGTCACGGGCAAGCCGATCAAGTTCATCGGTACGGGTGAAAAACTCGACGCGATCGAACCCTTCTACCCTGACCGTATGGCATCGCGCATTCTCGGCATGGGCGACGTGCTGACGCTGATTGAAAAGGCACAGCAGTCTTATGACGAAAAGAAAGCGATTGAACTGGAAAAGAAAATCCGTGAAAACTCCTTCACACTGACCGACTACCTTGAACAGTTCCGGCAGGTGAAGAACATGGGCAGTCTCGAAGAACTCGCGGGAATGATTCCCGGACTCAAGCCCGGTGCGCTCAAGGATGCCAAGGTGGATGAAAAAGCCATGGCGCACACCGAAGCCATCATTCTCTCCATGACGGAGGAAGAACGCGAACACCCGAATGTTATCAACGGTTCCCGCAGAAAGCGCATCGCAGCCGGCAGCGGAACCACCGTCGAGGAAGTCAACAAGCTGCTCCGCCAGTATGAACAGATGAACAAAATGATCAAGCAGCTCACATCCCAGTTCGGCGGCAAGAAAGCTAAGAAAAAGATGAAAATTCCGTTCCAGATGTAAGAATCTTGCGGATTTCTATAAATTCAAAAATTCAACGATCTTCAAAGATCAAATTCCGGAGGAAAAAAATGGTTAAGATCAGACTCAGAAGAATGGGCGCAAAGAAGGCTCCTTTTTACCGCATCGTAGTTGCAGACTCCCGTTATCCCCGTGACGGCCGTTTCATCGAAGAAGTTGGTTACTACAACCCCATGACCAACCCCATCACCGTAAACGTTGATGAAGAAAAGGTTCAGAAGTGGCTCGCTAACGGCGCACAGCCCACCGAAACCGTTAAGTCCATCCTCGTAAAGAACGGTCTCATTAAGTAAGATGGATAACAACACAACCGCAAACTGCCACGACATCGACCTTGCAAAGGTTCTCACAGACATGGCGCGTGCGATTGTTGACGATCCGGACTCTGTAAGTGTTACGGAAGAAGAAAATGAATCCGGCACTGTTTTGACTCTCAAGGTAGCAGAAGCGGATATGGGCATGATCATCGGCAAGCACGGTAAGATTGCCCGCGCGCTCCGTACCGTCGCAAAAGCAGCGGCAAAGATTGCCGACAAAAAGGTTACTGTCGAAATCAAATAAACTGAAAAAGCCCGCCATCCGCACAGATGACGAGCTTTTTGTTTTAACCGCAGCTCACAGCATACCGCGGTAGACACCGGGAGAGGAACCTTCAATGACAACAGCGCCGACAGTTTTTTTGTAAAAATCAACCGGTCCCGCACTGCCGATGATGCCGTATCCATACCCTTCGTCCCACATGGCATGGAGACAGGCGAGGAGAATCGCACGGCCTATGCCCTGTCCGCGTTCTTCTTTTGCAACGCCGGTCGGTCCGAAAAAGCCCTTGACAGTCGCATCATAACATCCGAAACCGAGCATTTTGGACGAAACACGTCCGTTCTCATCGGTTATTTCGCGGACAGCGATAAAAATGCTCTTGTTTGCACGGAAGAAAGCATTCTCGGACTCACTCGCCCATCCTGCTCCGAAATGTTCCCGGATCCATCCGATCACCGCATAATTTTCCGGTCCGATCGGACGGCGGATGACAATGTTTTTCTCCTTCAGCGCATCCAGAACCGGTGCGAGCGGAGGCAGTTCGTACAGCTTCACAAGTAAATCAGACATAATACCATCCTTACCATTCAAAAGATTTTCAGTCCGTATCCCTGATCAGAGAACGGGCATTTTTGTTTTCTTTACGATCCAGTTTCCGACTGCACAGGCTGCTGCGGCAATCAGAGCACCGACAAGCACGCCTGCCAGTACATCCGTCGGATAATGCACCATCAGGTACAGGCGCGAAAACCCGATCAAAGCGGCGAGAACGATGGCGGCAATACCCCATTTTTTATGGTATGCAAACAGGACAAATGCGCATTCAAAGCTGGTGGAAGTATGCCCGGAAGGGAAGGAAAACTCCGATTCCGGCGGAATAATCAGCGCAATCAACGGGTCCGCTGCATAGGGACGGATGCGTCCGACAAGCGGTTTAATGCCGAGATTGGTCACGCAGAGTCCGAGAATCAGCGCAATCGCCATTGCAGTGCCAGCTTTCCGTGTTTTTTTGAAGAACAGCAGAACAAGCGCAAGAACAATCCAGAAAATTCCTTTATCGCCGAGTTTGGTGATCAGTGAAAAGAAGGTGTCGCAGAATGAAGAACCGATCGCATCCTGAATGGCGTACAGGACGGACAGTTCAAGCTGGTTGAGAGCGTTCATTTCCATGCCTCACATATTTTATCCTATATGCAGTATACCATGTTCCGTACGGATTTACAAGAGTGTCGGACAATTTTTCGCCATTCCTTCATTTTTCAGATATTTTATAGAACCGCACGCTGTTCATGACAGGCCGGATCACTTCATCAAAGTAACCGTCCGGATCGTCTTCAAAGGTCAGATATGCAATCCGGTAGCGCCATGTACTGTTCGGATCAGATTCCCTTGCGGGCAGGAGGTATTCACAGATGTACCACGTCACACCGATCTGTTCACCCTCGGAAACGCTTTCCCGTCGATAGAGGATGTAGTCAATGCCCGATTCAAGTGTTCCCCGCGCTTCCTCCGCATACTGCGCCGTATAGGACGGTCCTTCCGCATCCGGTGCAGGTTCGTTCCACGGCCGATCGGAAAAATGGTAGAATTCCATACGCTTGGTCGCATATCTGCCCGAAAGCATCCGCGGCGCATCGCTGATGACGGAATGGTTCTCCCAAAGCCACACGTCCGGCAGCTCGAAGCGCATCAGCCATTCTTCCATGTCTTCACCCGAAAAAACTGCGTTCAGCTCCTGTGCTACAGGGAATGCTCCCATCTCCGCTGTCCATGTGCGTGCAGAAGAAATCATCGGCAGCAGGATTTCTGAATAGCAGTCCGGATGATCGAATTCGTAAGTGTACAGGGTAAAATATGTCATTGTCCCGCCATACATTTCATAGAAGACATGATATTCCGTTCCGCTTTCCCCCGTGGACAGGAATGCAAAGGGAGAGGTATAAACACAGAACCGCTCTCCGGAAAGCGTTGTCCCTGTCAAAGCGGTCTGTGCATCCAGTGTCAGTTCCGCACCGCAGGAAGAAAATGCCCCGCCCTCTCCGTCCAGCAATTCTCCGTCTGCCGGATAGAGACAGGAATCGGAACGAATGCGGTCATACTGCACCGTGTCTGCGCGAAGACGTTCTTCCTTGCTTGAAAAGGCATAAGTTCCGTACCAGTGCCATGCTCCGTCATCGTACCGGTCAAATACAACCGCACCGACAGCGGACAGCCGATCCTCTGCCCCGCCCTGCGAAAAAACCTTGGTAAAGTTGAATGTGTATGACGGTCTTTCGTGATACAGTATGCTGAGTTCCGCCGTTTCTCCGCTGTGGACATCCGTACAAATCACTGCCGGAACGTAGACCGGGGGTGTATACGGATCCTCCGGTTCGGTTTCGGATGTTTGGGTTTCCCGTTCCGGTTCACCGGTTTCTGTCGATTCCGGATTCTGTACCTGCGGCAAAGTCTGCTCCTGTGTCTGTCCGGTTTCCTGTACCGTGCATCCGACTGCCATCCAGCCTAAAAAAAGAAGCACGGTCAGAATACGTGCAGTCCATTTCATCTTTCTGCCCTCCGTGTATTTCGCTATACTTTATTGACGTATTCCGCACATAAAAAGTTCCGAACAATCTGCAGAAACATGAAAAATGGGCGTGTCGCATTTACATTGAAAAGTGTAATTTGCGACACGCCTTCTCGCTATTTCAAGAATAAAGCTCTACTTTTTCTCCTTTAGCGAGGAGAAAAAGTAGCAAAAAGAGGAACTTTTTCGGAAGTCTTGGGCATTTCGACCTCTGCGGAGGTCGATGAGGGGCTCTGCCCCTTCAA
>JAFQLN010000044.1 GCA_017414585.1 Clostridia bacterium
CATATCCTGTACGGCGTCGTTCATTTCCTCCGGATAATCCTCCGGGTTGGCGTGTCCGTCCGTCCGCATTGAGCGGATGACGGTCTTTTTTCAGTTCCTGAAACAGCGAAATAACGCCGCGGTTTCTGCCGAGTTCGGGAACGGTGTGCTTTGCCGTGAGGGTGAGCCGCACCGTCCGGAGATGAGGGGTATTGACAAGTTCAGGCATAATCAGTCTCCGTTTATCATAATGTTGTTGGATCAGGTCCGTTTTTTCACGGGAACGAGCTTGGGCGTGAGATTCACCTGTGCGCCGTATTTTTCCGCCATGGCGAGTGCCTTTTCAAACGAAACAAGATCCGCTGTCACGTCAGGGGAGTGCGCATCGCAGCCGAGAACCACCTGTGCGCCGATCTCTCCGCAGAGACGGAAAAAGCGTTCGGTCGGGTAGTGGCGGTTGTCGCGGATGCCGAGCAGGTTGATTTCAAGCGGAATCCCCGCGTTTTTTGCATATTCGATCAGGCGTCCGAACTCTTTTTCGTAAATCTCGTCCGTACAGGTGCAGCGGAACAGATCCGGATGTGCGACATAGGTGTAAACCCCCGTGCCGAGTCCTTCGATCAGCTGATCAACGTATTCCGCCAGCATTTCCGCATCGTGCTCCCGTCCGGCATACAGTCCTCCGTCATATTCGTTGCGGAGAAAGTGCTGCCCGAGAATGAGGTAGTCGATTTCGCGGCTGGTGACAAGAGCAAGCATATCGTCGAATACGGCAGGGTAGTATTCCGCTTCGTAACCGATTTTGATGTCGATGCGGTCTTTGTATTCTTCGCGGAGCAGAAGCAGGGTATCGACATAATCATCCATCTGCTCACAGTCCATCCGGAAGCCGGAGCGGTGACCGTTCGGGAAGGGATAGGGGACGTGATCGGAAAAACCGAGGGTGGTCAGTCCCGCTGCAAGAGCATTTTCGATATATTCCCGTTCCGTACCGGATGCATGGCGGCACCGGAATGTATGGGTGTGCAGATTCATGATCATTTGCATGGCTTTATTTCCTCCGAGGGCATAGAAAATGTGCGTTGATAAGAACACAGCTATTGTACCACAAACCGCGCAAAAATACCATGCATCGGGAAGAAAAATCGGGAGTTTTTTTGCCCGTTCCGTTTCCCCTTGACATGGTCCGCATTCTGTGCTATAATAGCACTACTTTCGGAAAACAGGAGATTTTACAAATATGGAAAATTCACTGCGCCGTGTGCGTGACGTTGTGTCCATCAAGCGCACGATCTGGTCAAACTACGATAAATTCCGCACGCTCGGCGTTTTTTATCTTGAAAAGAATGCCGTGCTTGCCAAAGTTCTCAGCGAAGGGGACGAAGCCATCGCACGTGCGGCGAACGAATGCCGGGAAGGCGGCGTCCGCTGGCGTATGTTCACGAAGTACCTCAGCAAAATCGAAACCGCTCTCCTCGGCGGACGGGAAATCGTGGACCTCACACAGAGCGAAGAAAAGGCGATTGATACGATTGCCGGAATGCCCGTCGCGGACTTCATCCGTGTGATCGACGATCCCGCAGGCGTGAAGGTCGCATTCAATGTAAACGGCACATTCGATGTGCTTGCAAAGGGAAACCGGAACGGATGCTTTGAGGTGAGCGGCATGGGAATCACTCCCGATACCGCTTTCACACTGGTGAACGAGCTGAATGCCTTCTGGGAAGACCGCTATTCCGTTGCGATCAAGAGCGAAAACCTCTCGGTTGCTCTGTCCGCGGAAGACCCGAAGACGGGCAAGAAAGGCTCGTCCTGCGTGCGCATCTATGTCATCGAAAACGGCAAGGTCAGCATCGACGACCTCGGCAAGTACATGGATACCTACGCACTCACACTCTGGATTACCCCGTAACAAAACAGAAACGTGCCCGTTCTCTGCAGAAAATGGCAGGGCGGGCACGTTTTTTTGCTGTTTCATTTTATCTCCGGCTGCGAAAGATCCGTCATGCGTCCTTCCGTGTCAGCCATGCGACGGTTTCACAATGCTTTGTCCGCGGGAACATATTCACCGGCACAGCTTCGCGCAGTTCGTATGCGGGCGAATTGCCGTCGGAGGCGCACAGTGCCGCCAGATCGCGCGCCATGGTCTGCGGATTGCAGGAAACGTAAATAATCCGCTCGGGGGAGAGGGAGAGAAGCCCGCGCCGCATTTCCTTCGACAGTCCTGCACGGGGCGGATCGACCACAAGCAGTTCAGGGTGCTCTTTTCTGCCGAGACGGGTTCGGAAAGTCGCGGCGTCCCCGCAGAAAAAGGTGATGTTCGCCAGTCCGTTGTGTTCCGCGTTCAGCTTTGCATCGCGCACCGCATCCGGATTGATTTCGATGCCCCAGAAACGTGCGTCCGGGAAACGCTTTGCCAGCGACAAACCGATAATGCCCGAACCGCAGTATAAGTCCGCAGCACAGGAAAACGGCTTTTCGGCGGCAAAATCATGCACGATGCCGAGCAGTTTTTCAAACGCGGGCGTGTTCACCTGCCGGAAGGCTTCGGA
The DNA here is from genome assembly GCA_017414585.1 of Clostridia bacterium. The sequence goes on from JAFQLN010000044.1 coordinate 2,532, forward strand.
CGTGAAACGCATATCGAGTCCCGCAATGCGGTCGCGGATGTAGACGGGAGCGCTGGTTTTTGAAGCGGCGGATTTCTGAGTGGGGAAGAGGAGAACATCGCTGATTTCGTCAAAAGCACCGGTAAGCGCATCGCGGCAGACGGAAAACGCATCCCTGTCGGCAGTCCCGGCGTACAGGGAGAGCGTAATTCCGGCGGGAGCGGTGCGCAGATGCAGTTCGGTCGGCGATAGGGGAGAGAAAAGCGCGGGATGCCCGTTTGCATAGCGGATGATGCGGCTGACGGCGGGAGGCGCGAGCAGGCATCCTGCAAAGGGAATGGGATCGTTCGATTCCGCACGGACAAAGCCGAATGAGGCGGATGCGGCATCGTAATGCACAACGATTTTGTTGCGGTAGAAGCATCGTTCGGGGGCAGAGACGGTGGTCCGTACACGGCTGTCACACAGTCCCGCACGCCGCAGTGCCGCACGGACAGTATTTTCCTTGATGCGGTTTTCGTGTTCATAAGTAGTGAAGCCGAGCGTGCATCCGCCGCATACATCTGCCGAAGGACAGTCGTCCGCGATCCGTTCGGGCGCATTGTTTTGGCGGCAGAGGCAGATCCCGGCGGCGTAGTTCTTTTCGAGCGACGTGATCCGCACATCGGCTTCTTCTCCGGCGAGCAGACCGGGGACAAAGACAACCATGCCCTCGTGCCGCGCAATGCCGACGCCGTTTTCGTTTGTGTCCGTGACTGCAAGACGCAGAATTTCGTTTTGTTCCATGCTGTTCTCCCTGTGTCATTACTCGGGACTATTATAATATAGTTCACGCCCTTTGTCAATCGGAACCTCTGCGTCAGCCGGTGCATAGACTGTTTTTGTACCGGAACAGCGGAAAACGGAAAGGAGGAACAAACGATGCCGGACTGCATACTTGCAATGAAAACACAGACAGCGGCAGAACGTGCGCGGCGGGCGGCTGTGCTGGAGAAAATCCCCGTACAGGTCGTGTCCGTCGATCCGTCGGTGACGCGGCACGGCTGTGCACTGGGGCTTCTTCTCCCCTGCGCAGAAACGGGCAGACTCATGCGCGTGCTGGATCAGAAGAAAATCCCCTACGGCGACGTAATCGGAAAACGTCTGTAAACAAACGAACCGCGCGCATATTTTCTGCCTGCAAGGAGTTCAGCTATGGAAAAAATTCTCTACTTTGACAGCGCGGCGACATCGTTTCCGAAACCGCCGTCCGTCATCCGCGCCGTGTCGGATGCCATGCGGTCGTGCGGCAACCCGGGACGCGGCTCCCATGCCCTTTCTGCGGCGGCGGCATCCCTTCTGTTCGACTGCCGCAGTACAGCAGCTTCCTTCTTCGATGCCGATCCGGAGAACGTCGTCTTCACCCTCAACGCCACCCATGCGCTCAATCTGGCGATCAAGGGACTTGCCCAAAACGGCGGGCATATCCTCATCGACAATTTTTCGCATAACGCGGTCTACCGTCCCGCACTGGCACTGCAAAGCCGCGGCTGCCGGACGGAAATTTATGACGCATCCGGGGACGAGGAGCAGATACTGCGCGAGCTTCGCAGACGCATCCGGCGGGATACCGTCCTGATTGCCGCGACGCACCAGTCCAATATCTGCTCGAAAGTCTTTCCGGCGGCGGCTGTCGGTCAGCTTGCGGCGGAGGCGGGCATTCCGTTCGTCCTCGATGCATCGCAGAGCGCGGGACACATTCCCGTATCCCTGCGGAAAATGCACATCAGCGCCCTGTGCGTACCGGGTCACAAGGGACTGCTCGGCCCGATGGGAACGGGAATGCTCATCACCGCACCGGATTTGCGCCTGTCCACACTGATCGAAGGCGGCGCGGGAATCCGTTCGCTGGATGCACAGATGCCCGACGAGCTGCCCGAACGGCTGGAAGCGGGAACGGCGGCACTTCCCGCGGCTGCCGGACTGAAAGCGGGGATCGAAGAAGTCGCTGCTGTCGGCACTGAGGCAATCGGCAGGCACGAGCGGATGCTGGCGGATTGCTTTGTCCGTGCGGTTCGTGGGATACCGTCCCTGCATACGGTCGGTGAGACGGACGGATCGGTGATCAGCTTTACAGCGGACGGGATGCTTCCGGCAGAAATCGGGGAACGGCTCAATCAGAAAGGAATCTGCGTGCGGACGGGGTATCACTGCGCTCCGCTGGCACACAGAACGCTCGGGACACTGGAGCATGGAACCGTGCGCGTGAGCTTTTCCCATGCGAATACACCTGCCGACGTGAACGCCCTCGCCGGCGCCCTGTACGATCTCTGCCGGTGAAAAGCATAACGGAATTTTGAACTCGGCGCCCCGTCTGTCGAACACGGCAGCAGCATTTACTTTAAAGATAAAATTTGAAGTTACTGCATTGGTGACAGGTGAAGAAATATCCAAAATCCGGTAGGGGAGGGGCTTGCTCCTCCCGCGAAAGAATCAGGTACGCACGTGATTTTATAAACAAATCGTCCGTAAAGATCATAAAATACGGTTTCTCCA
>JAFQLN010000045.1 GCA_017414585.1 Clostridia bacterium
GCGGAATTTTGACGGATGAGGGTGAAAATGTGAAATTTGGGTGAAATTTTATAGGTATAGAATACCATTAACACAGGTATAGAGAACAGCCTACGCAGGTATAGAATTCCAAATTGCCTGTTTTTTCCCTCATCCGTCACTTCGTGACACCTTCCCCACCGAATGAACAAAGTTCATTCAGGGGAAGGCTTTGGTGCAGACCGAACGGACACCTACAGATATACCTTCAACTTCAAATTTTCATATATAAGTAAATGCTGTTGCCGTAATATTTTTTCGTTTTTCCCTTGACAAATCCGCCGTTGTGCGGTACAATATCCCCAAAGCAATGACGGAGAGAGCTTCAGTCGATCGTCCCAGAGAATGCCGCCGGGATTTCCCGTGGTGCAAGCGGCTGACGTTGAAGCTGTTTGCTGTAACTCCTGAGCTGAAAGAAAGAACGCCGGTATTGAATCGCCGGTCAGTAGAATCTTTCCGTAACGGCTGCGTGAATGTCTACGGCTTGTCAGAGCCTGAGCGGCATCTTATGATGCAATTTGAGTGGTACCGCGGACTTTTTGTTCGTCTCAAAGAATGACTTTGGGACGATTTTTTATTTTGAGCGTCCCTCAATCAGAGAGGTATATATGAATAACACAACCACCGGTCTTCAGTTCAAGATCCATGAAATGGCTGCCCGTATTGCCGCACTGCGCGAAATCGAGGGCTACACCACGGCGGAAATGGCGGCGAAAACCGACACTACCGTTGAAGAATACGAAAGCTGTGAACGCGGCGAGGGTTCTCTCTCCTTTGCGTTCATCTACCGCTGCGCACTTGCTCTCGGCGTTGACGTCACCGATATCATCGAGGGCAAAAGCCCGACGCTCGCCGGCTATGTTGTCACCCGTCAGGGCGGCGGACAGAAAATCGACCGTGCGCACGGCATGACCTACTTCAATCTCGCGTCCTCCTTCAAAAACCGTATCGCGGAACCGCTCTATGTCGTTGCGGAATACGATGCGGACGCGGAACGGCGCGATATTGACCTGACCACCCACGAAGGACAGGAATGCGATATCATCGTCAGCGGCTCGCTCAAGGTACAGGTCGGCGAACACGCGGAAGTCCTTCATGCGGGCGACAGCATTTACTACGACTCCTCCACCCCGCACGGCATGATCGCAGTCGGCGGTGAAAACTGTATCTTCTACGCAATCGTCCTCAGTCCCGACATCGAGCTGAACGAATCCGTTAAAAATAAAATTATCCACAAGATCGTTCCCGAAGAACCGGCGCACGAAGAACGCATCTACAAGCGCTGGACGGAAGTCGTCAAAAACGACCACGGCACGCCCGTTTCGATCAAGTTCAAGAACGCCGATCAGTTCAACTTCGCGTTCGATATCGTCGATGCGCTCGCCGCAGAAAAGCCGGACAAGCGCGCAATGATGTATGTGGCAAACGACGGCGTGACCGAAAAATCCTTCACGTTCAAGCAGATGTCCCGCGCATCCGCCCAGTGCGCGAACTACTTCAAAGCGCTCGGCATCAGAAAGGGCGACCGCGTCATGCTCGTGCTCAAGCGGCACTACCAGTACTGGTTCGCCATGCTCGGTCTGAACAAGCTCGGCGCCGTTGCCATTCCCGCACCCAACCAGCTTATGAAGCACGACTTTGAATACCGCTTCCAGGCTGCGGGACTTTCCGCCATCCTCTGTACTGCCGACGGTATTACGGCATCCGAAGTGGACGCTGCCGCCGAAAGCTGCGGTGTCAATCTCACGAAAATCCTCGTCAACGCACCCGGCTCCGATGTCAAGCGCGACGGCTGGCACGACTTCAACGAGGAATACGAACTCTACTCCGGCAAATTCGAGCGCACAGAAGACTCTCCGAAGGGCGACGATCCGCTGCTCATGTTCTTCACCTCCGGAACGACGGGTTACCCGAAGATTGCCATGCACAGCCACAAGTACCCGCTCGGTCATTTCCACACGGCGAAGTACTGGCACTGCGTAAACTCCTCCGATGAAGGTCTGCACTTCACCATTTCCGACACCGGCTGGGCGAAATCCATGTGGGGCAAGCTCTACGGTCAGTGGCTCTGCGAAGCGGCTACGTTCGTTTATGACTTTGACCGTTTCGATGCGGCGAAGATTCTTCCCATGATCGGCAAATACAAGATCACCACCTTCTGCGCACCGCCGACCATGTACAGAATGCTCGTCAAGGAAGACCTGTCGAAGTACGATTTTTCTTCCCTCACGCACGCCGCAACGGCAGGCGAAGCACTCAACCCGGAAGTTTACAAGCAGTTCTATGACGCAACGGGACTTGAAATCATGGAAGGCTTCGGTCAGACCGAGTCTACCTGCATGATCGGCAACCTCCGGGGTGCGGCGCACAAGCTCGGCTCCATGGGTCTGCCCTGCCCGATCTACGACATTCACCTGCTCACGCCCGAAGGAAAAGAAGCTGCGGACGGTGAAACGGGCGAAATCGTTGTCAACACCGAAAACGGCGCTCCGTGCGGTCTGTTCATGGGTTACTACCGCGATGAAGAAAAGACCCGCGAAGTATGGCACGACGGTTACTACCACACCGGCGACCTCGCATGGCGCGATGAAGACGGATTCCTCTGGTATGTCGGACGCATTGACGACGTCATCAAGTCCTCCGGCTACCGCATCGGTCCCTTTGAAATCGAAAATGTCATTATGGAACTTCCCTACGTCCTCGAATGCGGCGTTTCGGCTGAACCCGATGAAATCCGCGGACAGGTTGTCAAGGCTTCCATCGTTCTTACCAAGGGCACCGAAGGCACCGAA
>JAFQLN010000046.1 GCA_017414585.1 Clostridia bacterium
CACGGAGAAGCGAAAAAAGCAAGAAAAAAGCAGACCCGATGTTACTCGAATCTGCTTCATGCGGAAAACGGGACTTGAACCCGTACGGTGTGAACCACACGCCCCTCAAACGTGCGCGTCTGCCAGTTCCGCCACTTCCGCGTCTGTTGACCGGACTTCCTGTCAACGTGTGATATTATACCACGGAAGGGCGGATCTGTCAAGGGCTTTTTCTAAAAAAGATAACGATTTTTAATAGGATTTTTCAGAACAGCATGGTTCAGCGGACTTTTCTGCCGTCGAGGAGAATGGTGTTTGCCCGTCCTCTGCCGGAAGAGAAGCCGTCTTTATTGATATCGTCAAAAGCAACGACTTTCACGATTTCATCCACATCCGTGACAGGCTTGCCGTTGCAGGTGATGTTTTCCAGAGCAAGCGTGTCAGTCGTGCCGCTTGCGTATGGGTCAAAGATTTCGACATCGCCGCGCAGGTTGGAAAGAGGCCCGAGCACGATCAGGTATGTATTCGGTCGGACGGTTTCGGGACAGACATAGGTGATATTTTTGAGCGAAATGCAGCCGATGTTGGAGTTGAGGATGAACATACCGAAAATATCTCTGCCGGGTTCAGCGGAGGCGTATCCGGGAACATCGGCTATAATATGAATATCCTCAAAGAAGAGATTGTCGGCAGAACCGACGCCGGAACCTTCCGGTTTCTCTCCCAGTCTGTACGGCGGAGTCTGCAGGTACAGTTTGTATTCGTAAATCCCGCTGATTTTGCAGAAGTACATATCTTCGAGCGAGCAGTCGATTGTGGTGCCGTCCGCGAAGGTGAACAGCCCCGGCTGCAGGCGCATGGCTTTGGCAGTGCTGCCGGACGCGGAGTGAATGTTCTCGCAGAACACATTGCGCGCGGGACCGTAGTTGATGGACGAACCGAGCCAGTCGTACATATTGAGCGCAACCAGATCGTCCCCCACGTATCCGCTGAAATTGCGGATATAGAGATTTTCGCAGTTTCCGTTGATATGCAGACCGTCGGCAAAGCAGCCGGTGAAGGAGAAGTTCTCGAATACACCGTCGGTCAGATCACCGACCTGTACACAGAAAGAAATTGCCCGGACGAACGTCATATCCGTCATGGTCAGGTGATCCACATTGTTGAACAGCATCGTGGTCTGTACACCTTTGAAGCCCTCGCAGTCCCCGTACCGTCTTACGCTGCGGTGTGTACCGCATTCTTCCCAGCTTCCGCCGCGGATGGTGATATTGCAGTCGCGGTCGTCGGTGTCGATGGGAGCGAGGGTGCCGTCGTGAGTGTGTTCATTGCGCAGCATGACATATGGATAGGATGCGGCAAGCCGGATGACCGCTCCTTCCGCTTCGATGCGCCGGTTGGAGGGGATGACCACGGTGGCGTCGAGCCAGTATACCTCATCGGAGGCGGGAATGGTGATGATTTCGTGCTCACGAAGGGCACTCTGCAAAGCATCGGTCCAGACTTTTCCGTATTCTGCCTGCCGTACCAGATGACTGTAGGCGGTAAGGGACACGGCATCGGTCAGGGCAGCTGTTTTTGCTTCATTGCGGAGCTTGGCACCGAGCGCGGCTTCATAGATTCTCTTTTTTGCTTCTGCGGACATACGGATACTCCTTACGGTTTGAATGAAAACGGTAATGAAGAGACGGGAGGATGTGCGCTTTCGGATCTGCAGGATAATCCGTGGGATCTTTTGCCGGACAATCCAACGGACAATCCTGCAGGATAAAGAAAAAGCAGACCCGATGGATCATCGAATCTGCTTCATGCGGAAAACGGGACTTGAACCCGTACGGTGTGAACCACACGCCCCTCAAACGTGCGCGTCTGCCAGTTCCGCCACTTCCGCGTCTTGCTGAAGCTATCGCCTCAACGGATGATATTATAGCACATCCGATGCTTTTTGTCAAGGGGGGAAAGAGAAAAAAATCACGGGAAATCAGAAATAAATCCGATTTCCCGTGAAATCCGTGTTTAAGCGTAGGACCAGACGTTGCCCTTGAGGATGATCATGATGATATCAACGATCCACATGAAGGGGATGAAGAGAAGAACGATGCTGATAACGATGCCGACGGTGTTCTTCGCATCTACGGCTTTTACGATACGGTAGATAGCCCATACGATGTCGAGCGCGGGGATTGCAAGGATAATCTTGATGATCATCGGAAGTGCTTCAAGCTGATTGAGAAGTTCTTTCATGATGCGGTGCTCCTTTGTATAAGATACTTATACTATACACGAAAAGGAGGAAATTTGCAAGAGTTTTTTCGTAATTTTTAAGAAAAAATGTATAAAATTTGATTTTTGGAACGATTTTTTGCGGGCAGAAACCGGTGAGCAGAAAAACAGCCGCATATCCGCCTCAGGAAAGGAATATGCAGCTGCCATACTTTATTTCAGAATCAGTTCCGGATCCGCGCGGTTTTTCACGCAGTCTGCGGTAATGACCACCTTCGCCACATCCGTGCGGGAGGGGAGGGAGAACATGATGTCCGTCATGGTCTCTTCGATGATGGAACGAAGACCGCGGGCACCGGTGTTTCTTTCAATCGCCTTTTCCGCAATGATCCGCAGAGCATCGGGCGCGAACTCGAGTTCCACGCCGTCCATTTCAAACAGCTTGGTGTACTGCTTGACAAGACAGTTCTTCGGTTCGGAGAGAATGCGGACCAGCGCGGATGCATCCAGATTTTCCAGTCCGACGATGACGGGAAGACGGCCGACGAGTTCGGGAATGATGCCGTACTTCACGATATCGTGCGCGGAAACATCCTTGAATACACCGTCGCGGAGCTTTTCTTCCTTCTTCTTGATATCGCCGCCGAAGCCGATGGACGACTGCCCCTTGCGCTGTTCGATCAGCTGATCGAGATTGTCGAATGCGCCGCCGCAGATGAAGAGGATGTTTTCCGTGTTTACCTGAATGAATTCCTGATTCGGATGCTTGCGTCCGCCCTGCGGAGGAACATTTGCAACCGTGCCTTCGAGAATTTTCAGAAGCGCCTGCTGTACGCCTTCACCGGATACATCGCGGGTGATCGAGCGGTTTTCGCTCCGGCGGGAGATCTTGTCGATTTCGTCGATGTAGATGATGCCGCGTTCAGCCAGTTCGATGTCATAGTCCGCTGCCTGTACCAGTCGGAGCAGGATGTTTTCCACGTCTTCGCCGACGTATCCGGCTTCCGTCAGAGTGGTGGCGTCCGCGATAGCAAAGGGAACCTGCAGGGTCTTGGCAAGCGTCTGCGCCAGAAAGGTTTTACCGACGCCGGTGGGGCCGATCAGCAGGACATTACTCTTCTGAATTTCGACTTCGTCCGTGGGAGCTTCATCGCCGGCTTTTTTGTGCGCTTTCAGCTTGGCGGTTTTGTCGTGATGCATGAGACGCTTGTAGTGGTTGTAAACAGCGACGGAAAGCGCAATTTTTGCCTTGTCCTGACCGATAATATACTCATCGAGCGTTGCCTTGATTTCAACCGGCGTGGGAAGTGTCTGACCGCTGAAATCAGCAGAGGGAGCTTCTTCGTCGTTGAAGTGGTCGAAGATGATATCGTTGCAGGCGTCGATGCATTTGTCGCAGATGTATAAGCCTGTCGGGGAAGGAATCAGGAATTCAACCTGATTTTCCCCGCGTCCGCAGAACGAGCAGGAACGCTCGACGCGGATTTTGCCGTTGTTGCGTGTGTTGTTAGCCATCAGAATGTTTAGCCTTTCTTATGGTCGTGTTGAATAGCGCTTCGGTATACGGGGACTTTCCGGCACAAAATCAGCGCAGCGGAAGGTCGTGGGTGCTGTATAAATAACAGCCGAAAAAGCGCCGGAGTGCTTACGGTCTGTGTGCGATGACTTTGTCGATCAGGCCGTATGTGCAAGCCTGTTCTGCGGACATGAAGTTGTCGCGTTCAGTGTCAGCCGTGATGACTTCAATCGGCTTTCCGGTGTTTGCGGCGAGAATCGCGTTGAGCTTGTCCTTGGTTCTGAGAATATGCTCCGCGTGAATCTTGATATCCGTTGCCTGACCCTGCGCACCGCCGAGAGGCTGATGGATCATGATTTCACTGTTCGGCAGCGCCAGTCTCTTGCCCTTCGCACCGGAAGAAAGCAGGAATGCGCCCATCGAAGCTGCCATGCCCACGCAGATGGTGGAAACATCGCACTTGATGAAATTCATCGTATCGTAAATTGCCATGCCGGCTGTCACGGAACCGCCGGGGCTGTTGATGTAGAGAGAAATATCCTTGTCCGGGTCTTCCGCTTCGAGAAAGAGAAGCTGTGCGACGACGAGAGATGCGGTAACATCGTTGACTTCATCAGCGAGGAAAACGATTCTGTCGTTGAGGAGACGGGAGTAGATGTCATAGGAGCGTTCGCCGCGGTTTGTCTGCTGTACGACCATAGGTACAAGTGCCATAATATATACCTCCGATAATTATTGATATAGAGAATGAAAAATTGCGGATGGGGAATGGTATGCAATCACTGTATTTTATCCGATACAGTTCCGTTTTATGCAGGAAATATGCGCAAAACCGCCGCCGACGGGTGAATCAGCAGCGGTTTGCATACAGTGATGACAGATAGTCAAATGATTATTCAGCGTCTGCAGCGGGTTCGACTTCGGTGATAACAGCCTTTTCGCGGACGAGGTCAATTGCCTTCTTGACCTTGAGGTCTTCAGCAACGGCGTCAGCAGCAACAGCTTCTTTGATCTTGTCGATTTCCATGCCGTATGCTTCGGAGAGACGGGTGTATTCTTCCGCGATTTCTTCTTCGGAAGCTGCGAGGTTTTCCTTCGCTGCGATCTTTTCGAGAGCGAGACGGGTCTTAACCTGCTTTTCGGCGTCGGGTCTCATCTGTGCGCGGAGGGTGTCGAGGTTCATGCCGGTGTACTGGAAGTAGGTCTTGAGATCGAGACCGTTCATGCGCAGACGGTTGTCGTAGTCGCGTACGAAGTTTTCGGTTTCGTTTTCAAACATGCATTCCGGAATGTCAGCTTCGAGCTTTTCGATGAGAGCTGCGATGAGCGCATCGTCAACCTTACCGTCAGCCTGCTTCTGATGACCGTCTTCAAGCTTTGCCTTGATGTCAGCCTTGTATTCGTCGAGGGTGTCGAATTCGGAAACATCCTTTGCGAAATCGTCGTCGAGAACGGGGAGTTCATTGAACTTGATGGCGTGGAGCGCGCACTTGAAGGTTGCTTCCTTGCCTGCGAGATTTTCTGCGTGGTAGTCAGCCGGGAAGGTAACAACAACGTCAAAGTTGTCGCCGATGTTCTTGCCGATAACCTGTTCTTCAAAGCCGGGGATGAACTGACCGGAACCGAGCTTGAGCTGGTGACCTTCAGCCTTGCCGCCTTCAAATGCTTCACCGTCAACGAAGCCTTCAAAGTCGATGGTAACGAGGTCGCCGTCTTCGGCAGCACGGTCGGTGATTTCGATCATGCGCGCATTGCGGTTCTGTACTCTCTTGAGTTCTTCTTCAACTTCCGCGTCGTCAGCGTGCTTGACGGGACGATCAACAGCGATGCCGAAATAGTCGTTGATTTCAACTTCGGGCTTGGTGAAGTAGGTTGCGGAGAGAACAACGCCGGTTTCGTCGATGGAGACGATGTCGAATTCGGGACGGCTTACGATCACGTCGGTGATGTCCTTCATCGCTTCGGTGTAAGCGTCGGGAATGATTTCGTTGATAGCATCTTCGTAGAATACTTCCTTGCCGTACATCTTTTCAACAAGTGCACGGGGCGCTTTGCCCTTGCGGAAGCCGGGGATGGTAATATTCTTGGAAGTCTTCTTGAATACCTTGTTGATGGCAGCTTCAAAAGTAGCGGCATCAACATCAAATGTAATCTTCTGCTGGTTTGCAGCAACAGTTTCCTGGGATTTCAGGCTCATTGTCGGATTCTCCTTCAGATTTATATAACTTAATGAATAAACATGGAATAACGGGGACTGCCTTCGTACAAATGGGCATAGTACCCCTTATGATTCACACAGCTTTTTATATTGTACAATTATTGACCCGCATTGTCAAGGGACTTTCCGAAATTTTAAAAAATTTACAAATGAAAACGGTGAAAAAAACGTTTTTTTCGGAAAAGCATCCTTTTCAGGCGAAAATGCGGAGCGGGACAAAGTCGAGAAAATCCGCCGATACGAGCTCAAAGCGGATGCCGCCGTATTCTGCCGCCGCGTCCGGTGCATATCTGCCATGGATATGCCCGAAGTAACAGCGGCGGATGCCGTGTGCCTGCATCGTCTCAACCAGAGGGCGGCAGAGAAAATCGCCGTACACGGGCGGAAAATGCAGGAAAACGAGAATTTCCTCATTTCCCGTGCGCAGTTTTTCTGCTTCCGTGAGGGACAGTTCAAGCCGCATCGTTTCACGGTTCACGAGTTTTTCGTAATCGGTCGGGAAGATGGTGTTCTGCTGCTTTTCCTCGAGAAACCAGCCCCTCGACCCGGCAAGGATGAATCCCTCGGCACGCACCGCGCTGTTGTGCAGAAAGGTGATGTCTTCCGAGCCGATGCTGTCGAGAAATTGCCGCATTTTCGATACGCCCGTCCACCAGAAATCGTGATTCCCCTTCGAGAGAATTTTCTTTCCCGGCAGAGCGGAGAGGAAACGGAAGTCAGCAGCAGCTTCATCCAGTGTCATCCCCCACGAGAAATCCCCCGGCAGCATCACCGTGTCGTTTTCGGTGATCAGATGCGTCCAGCGCGTGCGGATTTTGTTCGCGTGATCCGTCCAGCGGCTGCCGAATTTGTCCATGGGCTTGTTCACACTGCCGGAAAGATGCAGGTCGCCGATGGTGTAAAGAGCCATGGGTGCTTATACCCGGAAGACAACGTCGGGCATTGCGGAAGCCGGAACAACTTCCGTGAAGCGGATGTCCAGATCCTTTGTCGATGCGAGCGGTACGGGAACAGCGGTGCCGGTTTTTTCGGAAAGCGCATCGAGCAGCGCGAAAATGTCGTCGGTGTACGAAAGTCCGATCGCATCAGCCACAGCGGGAGCGAACTTGTACGGGCTTGCCGTAGATGCGAGTACCACGGGGGTGCTGTCGCCGCTTTCGGCACGGTATTTCTTCACACAGCCCAGCCCTACAGCGGTGTGCGGGTCGATGAGGTAGTTTTCGTTTTCGTAGGCAGACCGGATTTCAGCCGCGGTTTCTTCTTCACTGCAGTAATAGCCGGAGAAGTGCGCGCGGATTTTTTCCATCAGATCGGCGGGAGCGGTGTATTTACCGTCTGCCTTCAGCTTTGCCATCAGATCCGCGCACAGTTCAGCGCCGCCGAGAACGGACAGCAGTCTTTCGAGATTCGAGGAAATGAGGATATCCATCGACGGACTGATAGTCTTGTGGAAGGTGCGGGTGCGGTCGTATTCGCCCGTGAGGAAGAAATCGGTCAGAACATTGTTGGAGTTGGATGCACAGATGAAGCGCTTTACCGGCAGTCCCATCTGCATGGCGATGTAAGCGGCGAAAATGTTGCCGAAGTTGCCGGTCGGAACGCAGACGTTGATTTCGTCCCCCATGGAGATTTCACCGGAGGAGACGAGATCGCAGTACGCGGAGATGTAGTAGACGATCTGCGGCGCGAGTCTGCCCCAGTTGATGGAGTTTGCCGAACCGAAGAAGAAGTTTGCGCCGTTTGCCTTTTCAGCCAGCGCCTTGTCGGAGAAAATTGCCTTGACGCCGTTCTGCGCATCGTCGAAATTGCCCTCAACCGCACAGACATACACGTTTTCGCCCGTGGTGGTCTGCATCTGCCGCTTCTGCATCATGGAAACACCGTCAACGGGGTAGAAAACGGTGATCTTTACGCCGGGGACGTCCTTGTAGCCTTCCAGAGCCGCTTTGCCCGTATCGCCGGAGGTTGCGACGAGGATGTGCGCGGTGCGCTTTTCACCCGTCATGACGAGAGCGCGGGAGAGCAGGCGGGGCATGATCTGCAGTGCCATATCCTTGAAAGCGGAAGTCGGACCGTGCCACAGCTCCAGCGCGTGAATGCCGTTTTCCATGCGGTAAAGCGGTGCCGCACCTCCGGGGAATCTGTCGGTGGAATAAGCCTCACGGCAGTCAGAGAGGAGCGCGTCTTTGTCGTAATCGGTCAGGAAGCGGGAGAGAATGTCAGCGGCGCGTTCTGCGTAGTCCATGGAAAGGAGCGCGGAGAAATCGGATTCGCTGAGAGCCGGGAAGGAGAGGGGAATGTACAGTCCGCCGTCCGGTGCAAGACCTTCCTTGATGGCTTCGGCGGAGGAGACGGTTATCGGATTTTCGCGTGTATCGCGGGTGCTTTTATACTGCATGACTGTTGTTTCCTTTGGTAGTGAGATTGAAATATTACTTCGGCAGGTTGTTCTTGAGGAATGTGTACGCGGTGTTCCACGTGATGTCTTCGAGTGCCGCATCGTCTGCGAAGGCACGGATTTTTTCCGCAATCGCGGGAACGCCCGTGATGTCGGGAAGGTCAGCCGGGAGGTTGGTGCCGTCGTAGTCCGAGCCGAACGCGACGTGTCCTGCCGCGTGTTCGTGGTAGTAGCGGAAGTGGTCGAGGACATGATCGGTGGTGCAGGGAGTGTCGCCGGTCAGATGCGGGGGACAGAAGCTCACGCCCGCAATGCCGCCGAGTTTCACAAGTTTGTCAAGTTCGTCGTCCCGCATATTTCTGCTGTGCGGACGAACGGTATATGCATTCATGTGGGTCGCAATGGGAGCGCGTCCGGTTTCTTCGCACAGATCGAGGATCTCGAAAGCGGCGTTGAAGGATGCGTGGGAAATGTCCTGAACAATGCCGTACCCGAGCATTTCCCGCACAGCAGCACGACCGAAATCGGTCAGACCCAGATCTGTGTCATGGGAACCGCCGATGGTTGTCGCACCGCCCCACAGCGGTGTCACAACGCGCACGCCGAGGTCGTACAGCTCCTTTACACGTTCGATTTTTTCGCCGAGAATGCGCACATCCTCGATTGCAAGCACGAAGCCGATCTTCGCGTCGGATTTTTCAAAGGCTTCCAGTTCACCGGACGTGGTGATGAGCGGGATGCCGCATTCGTCACACTGCCGGAGAAGATGCTCCCGCGCACCGAGGAAGACTTCCCAGCCTTCGTCATCGGAGAGCTTCGGCGAGGTGAAGACTGCCATCAGCTGGATGTACTTGTCCAGAAATGCCGCTTTTTCAAGGGAAATATGACCGGGTGCGTCCCGGAACGAGTTTTTGCTGTTATAGAGTGCCAGCGCGGTATCGCAGTGCAGGTCAATCAGTTTCATCGTAATACCTCTTTTTCCGTCCGGTTTCCCGCGCGAATCGGCTTGTCCTGCGGACGGCATTTTCAAAGTGGCGCACCTCTGTGACGGTGAAAGTATCTTCAGTCGGGGAAACGTACACTTCCACCACGTCGATGCGCGGAATTTTATCGGTGGGATGCTCGGCGAGATAGCGGTCGGCGGCGCTGAGAAGGACTGCCTGTTTTTTCGCGTCCACGGCGGATGCGGGCGTACCGTAAGCGGTTTTCGTGTCCGCTGCCTGCCGGCGGGTTTTGACTTCCACGAAAACGAAACAGGAATCATTTTCGGCAAGCAGGTCGATTTCCGCGTGCCCGATGTAGAGATTCCTTGCGAGAACGGTGTAGCCGTGTCCGGTCAGATAGAGCGCTGCGGCTTCTTCGCCGATGTGTCCGAGCGCGCGGGTGCTGATATCCCGGGTGTTCATCGTCACCCCTCCGCCTGTGCGGTTTCTTCTGCCGCGCGCTTTTTCCGGAGCGCCGCTTCGAGCTTTTCGCGGTCGCGTTCGAGGAAGGAGAGGAACGACTGCCGGTAGATCGGCGCAGGTCCTTTTTCGTAGACGGCGAGCTTGTGCGCGGGAGTCGGATATCCCTTGTGCACTTCGATGCCGTAGCCGGGGTACTCTTTCGCAAGTTCGGTCATCTGCCGGTCGCGGGTGACTTTTGCCAGCACCGACGCCGCCGCAATCGAACGGGAGGTGGCATCGCCGTGGACGACTGTGACGGACGGAACGCCGAAATCGGTTTGGCGGTTCCCGTCGATGAGGACAATGCCGATTGTGCCAAGCCCCTTTTCGGTGAGCATTGCCTGTGCTTTTCCGACAGCGCGGCGCATGGCGAGCAGGGATGCGGCAAGGATATTGATTTCGTCGATTTCCGCCGGGGAGGACTCGGCAATGCCGTATGCGAGCGCATTTCCGAGAATGAGATCGTAGAGTTTTTCGCGCTTTTTTTCGGTCAGTTTTTTGGAATCATCCAGTCCTTCGGGGGCAAAATCAGTCGGGAGCACGACAGCCGCCGCGGTTACGGGTCCGCAGAGAGGGCCTCTCCCCGCTTCGTCCGTGCCGCAGACCAGACCGTATTCCTTCGCGTAGGATAAATCAAACTGCGTGTCAAGCATCGGCACAGTCCCCGTCGGTTTCTGTAATTTCTGTTTTTTCTGCCTTTTCCGTCTGTTCAGCCTTCGCTTCTTCCGGGGCTGCCTTGACGGGCACATTTTCTCTTTCGGGCGGCAGTTCCAGCGTGATGCGTCCGATTTTTGCTTCGCGGAATTCATCGAGAACGATGTCAGCCGCACGTTCGGTATTCAGTTCGCCGCCGGCGATGAGGAATCCGCGCTTTTTTGCCACCGCGCAGAGCAGATCATACGGTGAGGCTTCGGTGAGCGCGTCCCGGTCGAGCTTGTAGCGGGCGCAGAAGAGAGCGGGGGCATTGGCGTAGAGCCGCGCACAGAGATTCGCCGCCAGCTCCTCCGTATCGAGGATGGCATCGCGGATTGCGCCTGTGAACGCGAGATTTTCGCCGGTGAGCTTGTCGTCAAATTTCGGCCAGAGCACACCCGGCATATCGAGCAGTTCGATGCCGATATTCGTCGAAACCCACTGCTTGGTGAGCGTCACGCCCGGTCTGTCTTCGACGCGCGCCTTTTTGCCGCCGCCGAGCTTGTTCACAAGGGACGATTTGCCCACGTTCGGGATGCCGACGATCATCGCGCGGATTTTTCTGCCGCTCATGCCTTTTTCGGCGTATTTCTGTAATTTTTCCGCCAGGACTTCACGGACAGCGGGCGCGATGGATTTCACGCCTTCCCCGGTGATGGTGTCGATGGCGAGGGCGCGGCGGCCGGTTTTGCGGGAATACTCCTCGACCCAGCGCTTCGTTGCCTGCGCATCTGCGAGGGAGGCTTTGGTGAGGAGGGTGAGCCGGGGTTTGGTTCCGGTCAGTTTATCAATTTCGGGATTCCGGGAACTTTTCGGAATGCGCGCGTCGAGCAGTTCGATCACGATGTCAACCTGAGAGAGGTTTTCCGTGATCAGACGGCGCGTTTTCGCCATGTGCCCCGGGAACCACTGGATGGTTTGAGATGGCACGGGATCATTCCTCCGTTTTGTAGGATATTGGCTGGCGGGGAAATGCGTCAGTGGAAAACAGTGAAGCGGCTGGGCGGGGAGAGTCGTGCTACAGCTTTTCCGACGACACAGCGGACGTCCACCATGCCGATTTCACTCTGCCGGCTGTCGGCGGAATGGTTGCGGTTGTCGCCGAGGACGAAGATTTCGCCTTCACCGACCGTGACGGGGAACGGATAATCAGCGGTCAGACGCGGACCGTTGTCTACATACCGGTACGGCTCGTCGATCACCTGACCGTCCACGGTAAGCGTCCATGTTTCAAAGTCGATGTCAACCGTCTGTCCTTCCGTGGCGATGACGCGCTTGACGATGGGATTGTTGTAAGGATAGGCGTTGATGTCGTGGACAATGACGATGTCGCCGGGTTCCGGTTCGTAAAACAGACCGGATACCGCGAGATATTCTTTATGAAAGAGCGTCTGCTCCATCGACTCGCCGTCCACAATATTCAGCCGGATGACAAATGCGAACAGAAGTAGAACGAACACAGTGACCGTTCCGATCATTTCCGCGAATTCGTACAGGGTGCCGAGAAGATCGGTTTTCTGTGCGGGTGTGTTCTGGCTGCCGGATGCGGGCTGGGGATTATTCGGACGATTCATGATAACTCCTTTATTTCTGACCGGAAAGCGGTTTTTCAATGAAGTGCGAGAGCAGCGTACTGCCGTCGGCGATATAGAGCCCTGTCTTCGCACATTCCGCTTCCGTGTATGCGGGGATTCCGTCTTCCTTCACGCGCGAGTCGTACAGAACAAACGGTACCGGCTCCATGGAGTGCGTGCGGATTTCGATCGGGGTGGGGTGATCGGGCAGAAGCAGGATTTTGTAGTCTTCGCCGGACTGTTCGAGATACTCCCAGACAGGGGTGAGGATTTCGGCATCAATTTTTTCGACAGCCTGCGTCTTTTCGTCCGCATTGCCCTGATGACCGCATTCGTCCGGCGCTTCGACATGGATGTATACAAGATCGTGGTCAGCCAGAGCGGTGATGGCGGCATCAGCTTTACCGCGGTAGTTGGTGGCAAAATTGCCCGTTGCGCCTTCGACGGGGATAACGTCACAGCCGGCGCAGACGCCGATGCCTTTGATGAGGTCAACCGCGCAGATGACCGCACCTTTCACGCCCCATTTTTCTTCAAACGAGGGGAGCGCGGGTTTTCTGCCGGGACTCCAGAGCCACGGGGAGTTTGCGGGGTTTTTGCCCTCGGCGCGGCGTTTTACGTTGACGGGGTGATTGTCGAGCACCTTCGCACCTTCCCGCATATAGGCGAGGAATTCTGCTCCGCCGTCGTTTTCACGGGGGAGAAATTCGCCGATAACCTGCCCGAGATGGTCGTGGGGACGGCTGAAGTCGTACTTTTCCGCGGCGTTTTTCCAGATCAGACAGTGCCGGTAGGACACACCGGTGTGGAGTACGCGGACTTCGAGCGGCAGAGCTTCGTTGAGAGCACGGACAAGCTCGTCGGCTTCTGCGGTAGTGATGTCGCCGGAGCTGTGGTCAAGGATGGTGCGGGAAGCGTAGTCGTCCTCAGCCGTGCCGGAGAGAGTGACGAAATTGCAGCGGATCGCGGTGTCGTCCGGATCCATGTGAAGTCCCAGACTCATGGCTTCGAGGGGGGAACGGCCTTTGGAGTAGATTTTCGGGTCATAGGAGAGAATGGCGAGGTTGGCGGTGTCGCTTTCCGGAACCATGCCTGCGGGGACATTGGAGACCGTGCCGCATTTCGAGAGGGAAGCCAGACGGTCCATAGCGGGTTTGACAGCGCATTCCATGGGCGTTTTATTGCCGAGGGAGGGGTGTTTTCTGTCAGCCATGCCGTCGGGGATGAGAACGAGGTATTTCATATATGTGCTCCGATCAGCCGCATAAAAGGGTGTCTGCGGCAGGAAAATTCATGGAGATATAGGCAGAAGCGATAAGGTACTATAGTTCTGTCCTATATATTTGATAATCTATACCCTTTATTATATCACAAATTGCGGAATCATTCAACGGCAGAAAGAAAAACCGGCGGGAAAAAATAGATAAAATTCCCGCAGTGCGGATGCGAAAATTTGCCATGTTTTTTAAACGGAATTTTTCGAAAAGACTTGCAATCGGGAAAAAAACGTGGTACAATACAATACTGTATGAACCTGTCTTTCCGCGTATCCCCTCTCAGGCGCGGTCAGACGCATTTGTCGGCAAAATGCCGTATAAAAATATTAAAGGGAGAAAAAACAATGCCTAACATTAAATCCGCTAAGAAGCGCGTTAAAGTTATTTCCACCAAGACTCTGCAGAACAAGATGTTCAAGAGCCAGCTCAAGACCACTGTAAAGAAGTTCCTCGCAGCTGTTGAAGCAGGCAACAAGGAAGAAGCAAAGGTTGCATACGTTGCAGCTGTCAAGAAGGTTGACCAGGCTGTTGCAAAGAACATTCTGCACAAGAACAACGCTGCTCACAAGAAGAGCCAGTTCACCCAGATGCTCAACAAGATGGCGTAAAGCTGTCCGAATCGGGTAAAAAGAAAATAGAAGCACGTTTTCCTGCGGCTGGGAAAATATGCCGAAACAAAAAATCACTCCCGTGTACCATCGCTCCGGTGCGCGGGAGTTTTTTGCGTAAAAGCCCCCGCGGGCTGTCTTCGGCGTTCTTTCAGCTGAAAACAGAACAGCTCCCACGACCTTCGCGGCAAGCCGCTGATCTGGTTCGGGGGAGCTGTTTGGTTATTTGTTTTTCTCAAGCTTTTCGTTGATTTGTCTGAGATATTTCTTTTCGAGGTGATCGGCGAGAAAGAAGAGAATGACACCGGTGCAGATTCCGAATGCAATAGCGCAGATAATAAAAATGCTGATACTTTTCGGTTGTATAATCCTCATTCCCAGGATATAAATGATGATGGTGGATATATCACAGATAAGGCAAAGGAATCTCCGTACCCATAAATTATGCGTGATTATTTTCTTTTCAAAAAAAATATATGCGTAGATTCCGTCTATAAAACCGACAGTAAGAAATAATTTGAAATCAGCTGCAGAGATTAAAAAAGGGATAAAACTCAGAATGAGCAGAATAAGTCCTACAGCCCCCATGCTTGAGAGAATACATTTCAGTAGTTTTTTGGTTTCTTCAAAAAACCTCTTCATTTTTTACACCCCCAGTTTTTTCTTGATCTCCGCGACATATGCACGCGAGACCTGTACTTTTTCCCCGTTCAACATCGTTGCTGCGAGCCGGCTTCCTCCGATCGGCTTGATGGAGCGCATTTTTGAGAGATTCGCAATCGTCGTCTTCGATACACGCGCGAATGTGGTTTTTGCGAGCATTTCCTCGAGCTGATACAGCCGCTGCGTGCTTTCGTACATTTCCCCATCCGTGTAGAAGAAAATTTTTCCGTCCACGGATTCAAGATACAGCACATCGCTGACGGGAATGAAGAACGTCTCGTCCCCCTGTCTGCCGACCATGACCTTGCCCGCCAGCCCGATCTGCGAGACGATTTCCTCGATCTCCGCATTGATTTCGCGGCACAGCACAAGCACCTCGGTTTCGCCGGCGGACGGATCTTGTCGGATCGTAATTTTCATCGCTGACCTCCTTTTGTGGTTGTGGTTATAGGATACCGCATTTCCGCATACCTGTCAATGGGAATTCCGTCAGATGCAGAATCGCAGGGGTGAGATGCAGGGGGAGGGGGAATGAAAGATGAAGAATGATGGTGGATTTGCTTTGAAAATCTTTATTATAATTGCGTTTTGTTTATCGTAAAAAATACCGCCGCACAGGGTTCATTCTCCGATCCTATGCGGCGGTTATATTTATGTCTGCGAACCAATATGCGTCCGCTCGAATTTGATCATTTTCACACTATCATTCATTCTTCATTAAATCTTCTTCATCCACTTATACCGGTTCACCTTTACCACCGCGACCGTGCACTTGAGAATCTGGTCCGCTTTGAGGCAGATGAAAATCCACACGGGAGCCAGTTCAAAGACGAACGCCGCAAGGAACGAGGACGGCAGCACCAGTCCCCACATGAAAATGAGGTCGTTGTAGAACACAAACTTCGTGTCTCCGCCGCCGCGGACAATCCCGGTCAGACACGCCATCTGATACGCCGTACCCACAACCGTTACGCACAGCACGCTGATGAACTGCTTTGCCAGCTCTGCCGTTTCGGGCGTGATATCGTAAAAGGAGATGACCGTATCCCGCAGAAGAAAGAGCGCAAGCGAGGTGCACAGCCCCAGTCCGAGGAAAATGAGCTGCATCCACTTCGCACGGTGCTTCAGCTCCGCTTTGAGCAGACCTGCATCGCCGCCGGCATCGAGTGCACCTTCGCCGATCGTTTTGCCGATCATGATTGAAGCTGCCGAAGCCGCGCCGTAGATGACGACCGAGACGATCTGGAACAGCGTGGACGCAATGCTGTTCGCCGTGATCACAGGATCGGTCAGACGTCCGAGAATCGCTGTCTGCAGTCCCATTGCAATGCCCCACGAGGTGCCGGACATGACGACGGGCAGGCTGACTTTGAGGAATTTCTTCGTGATTTCCGCTTCCGTCCGGAGGAAATCTTTGAACTTCAGCCCGATCTTTTTGTCAAAGAATGCGATGTAGACAATGACAATCGCCAGTTCCGCAATGCGCGAAATCAGCGTGGCAACCGCCGCACCGCGCACACCGAGGGCAGGAAAACCGAACTTGCCGAAAATGAGCAGATAGTTTAAGACAAAGTTGATCACCAGTGCCGCACAGGAGTTCACAAATCCGATGAACGCGCATTCCACACTGCGCAGTACTCCGAGCAGAACCTGTGTCGCTGCGAAAAAGACGTATGTGAATGCCACGATCACGAGATATTTTTTCGCTTCTTCGATGACGTGCGCCTTGTCGGTGAAAATGCCGAGCGCCGCATCCGGGAAGAGCAGGACAGCGGCAAGCATCAGTCCGGAGATAAGAAGTCCCGCACGCATAGCGGTGGAAGCGGCTTTTTTGATGTTGTCGGTATTTTTTTCACCCCAGTACCGCGAACAGATGACAACCGTACCGTCCGCAATGCCGCCGATGATCATCTGGAGCAGAAACTGGATCTGGTTGACGATGAAGACACCGGAGATCGCCAGTTCCGCCGCTTCGCCAAGCTGTCCGATCATGATATTGTCGAGCAGGTTGACCGAGTAGACAATGATATTCTGCCCCGCAATCGTTAAAAGAAGGCGGATCCAGCGGCGCCAGAAGTCCTGCCGGTTCTGCCGGGATGAGAGTGCAAATGTTTGTGTCATGACAGGGCCTCCGTCTCAGAGCATGGTTTTGACATCGCGTGCACGGGAAATATTTACAGCACCTTCCGGAAGGGCATTCAGATTGTCCAGGCACCGTCCCGTACCGATGGCAACGCAGGAGACAGCCTTGTTTGCCACGCGGGTCTTGATGCCGGTCGCGTATTCGATCAGGCGGTCAAGCCCGTAGAGAAGACTTCCGCCGCCGGTCATGACAATCCCCCCCGCGAGAATGTCGCCGATCAGTTCCGGAGGGGTGCGTTCGATGACGGAGCAGACCGCTTCGATAACGGCAGTGATGGGTTCCTCGAGCGCGTCGGGGATTTCCGCGGAGGTGATGTGAATCTTGCGCGGCAGTCCCTGAATGAGACAGCGTCCCTTCACGTCGAGCGCACGGGGTTCTTCTCTGGGCCATGCAGAGCCGATTTTGATCTTGATTTCTTCCGCTGTCCGTTCGCCGATTAAGACATTGTGCTTTCTGCGGCAGTAGCGGATAATCGCTTCGTCGAACTTGTCCCCCGCTACCTTGATGGATTCGGAGACAACCACGCCGCCGAGAGAAAGAACGGCAATATCAGTCGTGCCGCCGCCGATGTCGATGACCATGTGTCCGACGGGAGCGGAGATGTCGATCCCCGCGCCGATGGCAGCTGCAACGGGTTCCTCGATGAGGTAGGTGCGCTTGGCGCCCGCCTGTGTTGCCGCATCGACGACTGCGCGTTCTTCCACTTCCGTGATGCCGGAGGGAACACAGATGACGACGCGGGGCTTGAAGATCATGGTGCCGCAGGCTTTTTTGATGAAGTGCTGCAGCATCCGGAGCGTGATTTCATACTGGCTGATGACGCCGTCGCGGAGAGGACGGATCGCTGTGATGTTGCCCGGCGTGCGTCCGAGCATCAGCTGCGCTTCCTTGCCGAATTTGAGTATTTTATCGTTTGTTTTATCAATCGCAACAACGGAAGGCTCTTTGATGACAATCCCTTTGCCTTTGACGTAGACGAGAACCGTCGCGGTCCCCAGGTCGATTCCGATGTCTTTGCCCATGAAAAAATCCTAACTTTCTGAAATAATAAACATTCAGTATATATTATACAACATACCGTCGTTTTTTGCAATGGCGCAGACAGAAATTTCGTCAGAATCTGCGCTTTGCGCTTTGACGGCGACCCGGCATACGCGTAAGTGAGCGTCATTCTTCGATGATGATATTTTTGACGCCGTGCTGCAGGATGAGATTGATCAGCTCGTTGCGGGAGCGGTTCGATTCCGCCGCAATCCTGTCCAGTTCAAGGAGAATGTCTTCACGCAGACGCACCGTAATCAGCTTGGTGCCGTCCTCGCCGCGTTTTTTGATTTTCAGAGGTTCGTTGTTCATGTCTGTCCGCCTTTCATCAATACTATCAGTTTCTATATCATTATAGCTTGACAAAAACAATGAAGATATGATACAATACGATATCAAAATGTATTACAATATGATATAGAATGGAAGGGAGAAGACGGATGGAGACACACGCAGAGGAAATCGCCGTGCTGCAGCGGGCGGTCTGGATGGCGGAAAAGCTGGCGCGGCTTTGCAGAGAGCTTCTGGATGCACGTAAGAAAGATGAAAAACGAGATGTACAACGGCTGGAGGAAGAAATCAGCGTGCATATTCACAGCACTGCCTTTGCGCAGACGGTGGAAAAAATCGGTGCGGAATATTTCTATCCGGACCGGCTGCGCGTGCTGTGTTATCTGCTCGAGCACGGATATGCGGATACGCTGGAGGAGGCACAGCGGACGCTTGATAAAATGGAGAAATGAAGCGATCCGGACAAAGTCTATGATATGCACAAAACGGCGGAAAATACCTGCCGTGAGAAGAGAAAAAGGGGCTGTCGCACTAAGGGAAAAATTCCGAAATGCGACAGCCTTGATTTGTATCCAAACTGTTTATTCGTTCTTTTTCTCCTTTAGCGAGGAGAAAAAGAACCAAAAAGAGGAACTTTATCAGAAGTCTTGGGTGTTTCGAGCTCTGCGGAGCTCG
>JAFQLN010000004.1 GCA_017414585.1 Clostridia bacterium
AGTTTGATCAAAACTTTTAAGCTGACGAAGTTCAGCTGTGATTTTTACACAGTCTTTCCACATCGTCCGCTGAGGAAATCATATTCACCGCCGCAAACAATGCATTGGCATTCATCCCCTTCGGCAGTCCGAGCTTTTCACACAGTCTGTCCCGGTTCTCCTGCGCATTCGCTCCCCCCGACAGCCTCAGCTCAAACAGCATCGACCGTGTCACAGGCGTCCGCTCTGCCGCTGCCGTACCGTCTTCCACCGTTTCCGGGTGCGCTGCGGCAAAATCCTCGAAAATTTTCAGAAGGATCTGCGCGTCCACGCCCTCCACACCGAGAAATCCTGCCTTCGACGGAGCTGCCTTGCGCTTTTCCTTCCCCGCAATCTGCGGAATATACAAATCATAAACGCGGGTGCCGCCCAGCTGTCCCTTGAGATGCGACCGGATGACATTCCCGCCGCCGTCGCTGTCGCACAGCAGAATCAGTCCGTTCTGCCCGAGTCTCTTGATCAGCGCGCGCCGTTCGGGATTTTTGAATACCCCGAAGCCGTCCGTGGGAATAATAACCGCGTCGATGAGGGATGCCAGATGCGCCTTGTCGTATCTCCCTTCCACAATGACGGGAATCTTGAACCGGATCATCGTCCCCCTCCTTTCAGTCTTCGCAGAGGGTGCAGATCAGTTCTTCGATCAGTCCGTAACCGTCACCGCCCCCGCCGCCGCTTTTCATTTTTCTGTCCGCATCCGTACAAAGTTCAGCCGCACGGATGAAAAACGCTTCATCCTTCAGTTTCGCCGCCCGGAAGTACAGCCCCGCCTTATATTCGTGCATTTTCATTTCTCTGGCATAGTCCGCTTTTTCCCGCCCGTCGAGGATGAACAGCGATGCCGCGCACAGATCGCAGAAAACGCGGGAAATCTGCGTCAGAAGGAAGACAGGCTCCTCCCGTTTGCGGATTTTCACGCCGAGCGACTGCAGTGCCGCGGACGTATTGCCTTCCAGAATGCAGTTTGCCAAAGCGAACGCATCGTCCTCATCGGTGCGGGACACACAGGCGGCGACATCGGCAGGCGTCACCTGTTTTCTGCCGGACGATGCCGTATAAGCCGCTGTTTTCGCAATTTCCCCCGACAGCCGGTACATGGATCGTCCGCAGGCGGAGAGAATGGCGGCGGAGACTTCGGGGGAGACGGTCAGTCCGTACTCGCTGAAATGGCGTTCCATCCAGCGCATGAGCCGGCTTTCGCTCTGGTAATCGAAGGCGATGCACTGCATGAACTTCTGTGCGGACGCGAGGAATGCCGACGGTTTTTTCGCCATACCGGGATCGAATCCGTCAGCGGAAACCTTGACGAGAACAACGGTGCTTCCGTCATCGTCTGCGGCGAAATCGGAGAGAAGGGAGAGAAGGGCTGTGCGGTCCTTTTCCTTGAGCGAATCGAGGGACGAAAAGGAGAGCGTGACCAGCTTCTGCATTGCCATCAGCGGCGGTGTATAGAGCGCATCCGCAATTGCTTCGGGATCCGCTTCCCCGTCGCCGAAAACCAGTTCAACGGCATTGAACGAAGCAAAATCGGGTGCATCGGCAGTCACCGCGGCGCGTATTTCAGCCGCACGGTGGTTTTTCATATAATCCTCGTCGCCGTAAAGAAAATAGCATCCGGACAGGGTGCGGCTTTTAATCGCGGCGGACAGTTCGTTTTCGGTCATGTTCATCAGTCCTTTATGGGAAATAGTGGAATTCTTAACAATCTATCGGGTAAAATAGTGGTGTGGAAAAGAAAAAGAATCGGTATTTATCCTGCGGGTCATATGGCGAAAGGAGCGGTATTTTTGGCAAATCTGTTTGACTATCTTGCGTGGAGAGGCGATCTCTCCTTTGCGTCCTCCCCCTTCTGTGAAGTGGATAACCTCGTTTATTCGATGCTGTCCGTGATGGATTACAGCTCTGTTGTTTCGCCGTCCGTGGTCGGGATGCCCGTCAAGCT
Source organism: Clostridia bacterium (assembly GCA_017414585.1). The sequence continues at coordinate 1,979 of JAFQLN010000004.1, forward strand.
TTCGGACTGCTATACCCGTTACCGGGAACGGTACCCGAACGGGGAGTATTTCGGACAGATTTTTCCCGAAGTGACCGCCAATGTCCTGCGGGATGCGGCACAGTCGGTGCGGTTCGGGGATTCCTATCTGACGGCATACCGTGCGGAAACGGACGCGGATACCGTGAGCCAGTTTGCCGCAGTTACGTTTGTATTGCCGGATAACTCGATTTTTATATCCTTCCGCGGGACGGACGATACGCTCATCGGCTGGCGGGAGGATTTCAACCTCAGCTTCATGCATCCCGTCGTAGCCCAGCAGAAAGCCGTGGACTATCTGTGTGAAGTTGCCGCTGTGCACCGGGGAAGAATCCGTCTCGGTGGGCATTCCAAAGGCGGGAATCTCGCCGTATACGCAGCCGTGCACGCGCCGGAGGAGATCCGCGAACGCATCATCACGGCATACTCGAACGACGGTCCGGGATTTGTCGAAGAAATCGTCGCATCGGAAGCGTTCAGGCAGATGGAGAAGAAGATTTATACCATTGTTCCGCAGAGCTCCGTAATCGGGATGCTGCTCGAGCATAAAGAGGAGTACACCGTGGTCGAAAGCACCATGTCGAACGGATTCTTTCAGCATGACCCGTTTTCGTGGAGCGTGCTGGGGACGAAGTTCGTGCATCTGGACGGACTGACCAAGCAGGGAAAGCGGCACGACCGGGTCATGAACGAATGGCTGAGGTCATGCACCCCGCAGGAGCGCAAGCATTTCACGGATACGCTGTTCGGCGTAATCGAATCCACGGGCGCAAAAACGCTGTCCGATCTGTCGGTTGATACCATCGGGAAGATGCGGGAAGCCATTCGTGCGTTTTCGGAGCTGGACCGGGAATCGAAGGAGCATATGCTTCTTCTGATCCGGAGACTCGCGGAAGTCGGTTTTGCGGATAAAAACAAATGAAAGCTGCTTCGGCGGCTTTTGTTTATTTTCGCAGGTTTTACTGATATTATACCCCCGATTCCCGCCTGTGTCAAGCACGTGCAAAGAAGCGGTATGATACTCGTTTATGCAGGGATTTGAAGCTGACGGGATGTCTGTCAAGTGTTCGTTCAATCTGCACCAAGCCTTCCCCCTTGTGGGGAAGGTGTCACGAAGTGACGGATGAGGGTAAAAACGTGAAACATGTGTAAATTTCATGGGTATAGAATAGCAGTCAACATGGGTATAGAATAGCAGTCAACATGGGTATAGAATGGCAGTCAACATGGGTATAGAATAGCGGCGAAAAGGAATTTTGAATACCAAACTGCCTGTTTTTACCCTCATCCACCGTAAACGGTCCCCCTTCCCCACAAGGGGGAAGGCTTGGTGCAGACCGGACGAACAGCCGACAGACATTTTGTTGACTTCAGATTTCCCGCCTGTGTCAAGCACACCACCGGGATGCTTGTTTACAATTCCGCCTTGCTTTTTTTATACCGGTGTGCTATAATGCTATGTGGCGAAGTGTCGCCGCAGCTTATGATCAAAAAAGGAACTTTATAATGAAGAAAAACGAAAAGAAACCACGGGATCCGAAGATCGGGATCGTCGGCGGACAGGCAGTGCTCGAAGGCGTCATGATGAAGTCCGGCGACCGCTGTTCCCTCGCCGTGCGTACACCCGACGGAGGCGTGTCCCTCGATAACTCCACCTTTACCTCCCTCAGAAAGAAATACAAAATCTGCCGGCTGCCCATCGTCCGCGGATGCGTTTCCATGGTCGAACAGCTCAGCCTGTCCATGGATATGCTCACTAAGTCTGCCCAAATGCAGGGCATCGACATCGACGAACCCGAAACGAAGTTTGAAAAATGGCTTTCCGAAAAGATGGGCGACAACCTCATGAAAATCATCACCGCCATCGGTATGGTTCTCGGACTGGTTCTCGGCGTCGGACTGTTCCTCATGCTCCCCACCTTTGCTGCCAAGGGCGTGGATGCCCTCACCGGCGGATTCATCGGACGCTATCCCATCCTGCGCTCCGCCATGGAAGGCATCATCCGCATGATCATTTTTGTCGGCTATATCTGGGCGGTGTCCCTCATGCCCGATATCCGGCGGACATATGAATACCACGGCGCGGAACATAAGTCCGTGGACTGCTTTGAAAAAGGACTGGAGCTGACCCCCGCCAACGCCCGTACCTGCACCCGCTTCCACCCCCGCTGCGGCACCAGCTTCATCTTTGTCATGCTCATCATCTCCATCATCGTCAATTCCTTCCTCTCGTGGGAAAATACATGGCTCCGCTTCGGATCGAAGATTCTCACCCTCCCGCTCATCGTCGGACTGGGCTTTGAATTCATCCGCTACGCAGGCGCGCACAATAACATCTTTACGAAAATTGTCTCCGCGCCCGGACTCTGGATGCAGCGCATCACGACCCGTGAACCGGATGACAGCCAGCTTGAAATTGCCCTCACCGCACTCAAAAATGCCATTCCCGGAGAATTCGGCGGCATCGTGCAGGACAGCGGAAGAATCACCGATGGAAAAATCGACGGAAAAACCGTGCCGATCGAAAATGCACCGGATGAAAAAACCGAGGCAGATCAATCTGCGGCGGACGAAGAACAGGCATGACACTGTCCGATATTGCAGAAATGCTCACGGATGCGGGGATCGAAGGCGCCGTTTACGAAGCACAGCTGCTCGTCTGCCATTTTGCGGGACTGTCCCGCGCCGCACTTCTCGCAGAACGCCGTGACCGGGATTACGATATTCCCGCACTCACCGAAGCGGTGTACAAACGCGCATCCCGCTATCCGCTGCAGTATATCCTCGGTACGTGGGAGTTCTGCGGTCTGCCGTTTGCGGTCAGTGAAGCGTGCCTGATTCCGCGTCCCGATACCGAAGTCATCGTGGAACAAGCCGTGAAAGCTCTCCCGGACGGCGGAAAACTGCTCGATTTGTGCACAGGCTCCGGGTGCATCGCCGCCGCAGTCCTCCATATGACCCGGAAAACAACCGGATACGCGGTCGATCTGTATCCAGAAACGGCTGCCGCGGCTGAAAAGAACCTCGCCGCACTGGGACTTTCCGCCCGCTGTACCGTGATCACCGGCGACGCCATGACCGATCTCTTTGACGACGGCATCATGTTCGATGTGATCACAGCCAATCCACCCTATGTTACCGCGGACGAAATGCGCGCACTGGAGCCGGAACTGGCACATGAACCGGCGCACGCACTTACCGACGGAGGGGACGGACTGTCCATCCTCGAAGCGATTGTGAAAGTCTATAAAAACCACCTCGCACCCGGCGGCACCATGCTTCTCGAGCACGGCTGGCAGCAGGGAGATGCGATGGAGAAAATTGCGGAAGAAAACGGGATGACATACGAAAAAGTATTCGACTACGGCGGAAATATCCGCGGCGCGAAGCTCAGAAACCCGTGATCAGCAAAGCCCGGCAAAGCCCGTGAGAAACGAAATTACCCCTGAAAACGGAGGTTTGACCCAGTGTATATCACCATCTGCGATACTACCCTCCGCGACGGAGAACAGACACCCGGCGTGCATTTCGGACGCGCGCATAAACTCGATATTGCCAAACGGCTTGCAAAAACGGGCGTGGACGTGCTCGAAGCCGGTTTTCCCGCATCCTCGAAAGGGGATCTGGAAGCCGTTGCCGCTGTCGCACAGGCATCCGCGGACGGAAAACTCGGTAAGATGACCGTGTCCGCACTCGCCAGAATGATGCCCTCCGATATTGACGCGGCGGCAGAAGCGCTCCGTGCAGCAGAGAGAAAACGTCTGCACGTCTTCATCGCCTCGTCCGATATCCATCTTGAACATAAACTCAAACTCTCCCGCACAGAAGCTGTCCGCCTTGTGAGGGAGAATGTTGCATACGCAAAAAAGCTCGGTGTGTTCGACGAAATCGAATTTTCCGCCGAGGACGCAACCCGCTCCGATCCCGCTTTCCTCTGCGAAATTGTCTCTGCCGCTGCCGAATGCGGTGCCGACATCATCAATATCCCCGATACCGTCGGCTATACCACCCCTGCGGAATATGCGGGACTGATCCGGCGCATCCGGGAAATTCTGCCGGAAAACTGCGCGGTCAGCGTGCACTGCCATAACGACCTCGGCATGGCAGCCGCAAACAGCCTCGCAGCCGTACAGGCGGGCGCATCCCAGATCGAATGTACCGTCAACGGACTCGGAGAACGTGCGGGAAACGCCGCCATGGAGGAAGTCGTCATGGCTCTCACCGTGCGCAGGGACGCTGTCACACAGAACGGCGAAACGTGTCTGACCGGCATCCGTACCCGCGAAATTACCGAAACCAGCCGTATGGTCGCATCGCTGTCCGGCGTGGAAGTCGCTCCCAATAAAGCCATCGTCGGGGATAACGCTTTTGCCCATGCCAGCGGCATCCATCAGCACGGCGTACTCGCGTCGCGCAGTACATACGAAATCATGAATCCCGAAGACCTCGGACTCACTTCCAATACGATTCTGCTCGGAAAACTCAGCGGCAGACACGCCTTTGCGGATCGTGTCGCACAGCTCGGCTATTCCCTCACCCCCGAAGGTGTGGACGCGGCGTTCGCACGGTTCAAGGAAATCGCGGATAAGAAGGATATCATGCGCGATGACGATCTGCGTGCTATTGTCGGTGAGTATCTCGATTCCCTTGAAGGGCGTTATTATCTCAATACATTCCAGATTCAGTCCGGGAATCATATCAAAGCCATGGCACTCGTCACGCTGGAGGTCAAGGATCCCGAGCATCCCGCCCTCGTCACCGAAGCCGCGCCCGGGGAAGGTCCCATTGATGCGGCGTTCAATGCCATCGACCGGATAGCCGGCGCGGAGGATGTGGAGCTTGTGTCGTATGATATTTCCGCTGTCACGGAAGGCACGGACGCACTCGGCGAGGCGAAAGTGAAAATCAAGTCCGCTGAAGGCAGTACCTATACCGGACGCGGTGTGTCAACCGACGTTATCAAAGCCTCGATCAAGGCATACCTTGGCGCCATCAACAAATGGCAGAAGGGACGGGAAGTTCACGCCGACGCATGAGCAGTCCGTTCTGCACCAAATTCAGGAGCAGACGGGCGAAGCCTCGTCGCGCTGTAATGACGTTTGGTCTGCACCAAACTCAGGAGCTGACGACGAAGTTCGTCGCGCTATAGGATGAACGGTTTAAACCGTTCGAGAAAATAGGAAGAAAATGCTGACGCATTTTCAAAAAGTTATGCCACTGCGCGTGGCGGGCGGTCTTCGCAGACAGCGGTTAAGAGGACTCGGCTGCGAGCCCTCTTAACAATCACCCGCAGCAAAAGAGGGAGACCCTCTTTTGAATCTCCCCTTGTC
>JAFQLN010000047.1 GCA_017414585.1 Clostridia bacterium
ATCGCTACGATTTCGTTGGAGTAGTCAACCTGGAACTTGGTGTCGGTGTACCAGCACATATATTCCCATGCAGCGCCGATATCGCGTGCACCTGCCATCATAACGATTGCGGATACGCCGGACATTGCGGTGTTGTCGATGGTGCCGTCTTCCTTTTCAAATCCGGGGATCGGACCGAATTCCCAGAGACCTGCAATTTCCGTTGCGAAGATGATGATGTTGTTGTATGCCGTGTAGTTCTGGATTGCGATCGGCATTTCACCGGTTCTGAAACGGTTTGCGAAGTCGTAGGAAACGGGAAGCGTGTACTGTGTAAACATATTACACATGGTTTCAAAGGAGTTGAGGGAGAGGTTGGAATCGAGGTTGATTCTCATACCGTCGTCCGCCCACAGATGACCGCCCATCTGGTACATATACATTGTATAGTCACTGGACATACCGATTTCCATGTTGTTGAACTGGAGAACGGGGATCATTGCGAGCAGGTCATCCCAGGTCTTCGGAACGTCGAGACCGAGGTCGGCAAGGATATCGGTACGGTAGAACAGCATGTTCCACGACTGGGTATCCGGCAGACCGTAGGTCTTTCCGTAAAGGGTGATCGGAATGAAAGCTGCATCGGTGAATCTGTCGGCGATTTCATCGAAGTTGCCGAAGATCTGACGCATTTCAGCGTTGTAAGCCTTTTCGTCTTCGTCAGCATCTGCTGCGTCTTCGTATGCTTCGGGGTTGACTGCAAGTACAGCGGAACGGATTGCGTACTGGATCGGGTCAACGCCTGTACCGGGAAGTGCTACGTCAGGACCTACGCCAGCAAGAACGGACGGGAGGAGCGTACCGCCGGCAACGAGCTTGAGGTTTGCGTTGATGCCGGTAGTCGGACCGAAGTCGTTATCCATGAGGTTACGGATGATCTGTGCCTGGTCACGGCCGGTGGAAACCCATACGTCAATGCTTCTGTCAGACTTTTCAGCTTCGCCGGAAGAACCGAGGGAGTTGTAGTCCGTGAAGAAGGAAGCGATGAACTGACGGAATTCGTACCACAGAGCCTGGAAGAAGTTTGCTTCCGCTTTCGGATATTCAGCGGATACGGGCTGAATCTGGATCCAGTCGATTTCAAGCGGCTGCTTGGAAACGGTGTTGACCCATTCACCGAGCGTACCGACGTCGGACTTGAGGTTGCCCAGGTTCTTTGCGATTTCGTCTTCATCCGTACCCATCGTGATCAGACGCTTTCTGACCTGTTCGAGCGTTGCGGAGTTCTGAGACTTGATGCCGGACATATTTTCAACATACTGGACGATATCCTGCAGGTTGAGTGCCTGTACGACAAGGTCTTCAACGACGTGCGGAAGAACGCGGCCGAAACCGTAGTCACGGTAAGAGTCGGGGTTCGCACCGGTCAGCTTGATGATTTCAAGGTAGTCCTGGTTGATTGCGTTCAGGATCTGGGTTACCTTGCGGACAACGCTGCCCATTTCACCGAGCGTAACTTCAAAGCGGATGGTGTGCTTCTTGCCGGGTTCGAGATAGAACTGGAACGAGTCCACTTCACCGTCGCCGTCGTAGTCAGCACCGTTGTTCAGGCCCATGACCTGCCACTGGGAATTGTAGTTATACTTGGTATAGTTAGCTTCTTCAAAGGGAACTTCACCGTCGATGTAGATTCTTCTGGAGGTGTACATACCGGGAAGTTCATTCTGTCTGAAACGAAGAACGATTTCGTAAAGACCTGCGGCGGGTACTTCAAATTCGTATTCAACCCACTGGCCGGGCGTTACCCACTTTTCGGAGCCGATGGTGTTCAGACGGATTTCTGCTGCGTCCTGCGGTTCTGTAATAGCGGATTTACGGTCATAAATCGGATATACAGTGTAGTCGGACGTCTTCGAGGGAGTTTCCGCATCAATATGGATGGGTTCTGCGGAAGCTGCGCTCTTGCCGCTGATATATTCTTCATAGGACAGCTTGTCCTCGTAAGGATATACCGTAATGGACTTGATTACCATAGCTTCACGAACTGCTTCAAGAGAGATCGTGTTCTTACCCTTTTCGAAGTAGAATTCGAAGGGGTTTGCATAGTAACCGTTCGAGTCAATGAACGAGTATGTTTTCCATTCATGATCGACAGAGGTGGTCGGACGGATTTCGTTTCCGTTTGCGTCCAGCTCGAATCTGCCGGTTTCAGCGTCATATTCGTTCACCCATGTTTTCTTCATAAGAAGATAACGTGCTTCGGAGAACGGAACAACGCCGTTTATGTAAAGCATACGTTCGATGGAGTTTGTTTTGTCGGTTACCGAGCAGTACTCGACTTTGATCGCGTACATACCGGTCGCCGGAATGTCGAGCTCCCAAGTAACTTTGCCGAAGTCATCAATCTGCAAAGCCTTGCCGCTCATACCTTCATAATCCGTGATAACCTTAACCCCTGCGTCCGTTTCGTCTGCCTTATAATTGACAGCGTCCACAGTAACGGTCTTGGTTCCTCTCGCTACGCCTTCGTAATCCTTGAGATAGTCTTCGTAGGAGATGGATTTTAAGGATTCGCTGATTTCCTGAAGTGTCGTCTTCTGGTTCGTTGCTTCGTCGGCAGCGGAAACCGCCATGCCGGCTGTGGGTACAACCATCAGAAGCGACAGTAAGAGGCACGTCAGCTTTTTGCTTGTGGTTTTTCTCATAGAACCTTCCTCCTGCAAATTTCTGAGCAGCACTCCCGTTGACCGACAGGGGCTGCTCTTCCCCGATCCGGGGATTTTTATGTTCTCATGACGAGACGGACAATTCCGTTTAAAAAGCATCTGCCGCCGGATCATCCAAAGTCAGTCAAAAAAACATATTCCGGGAGCCGTTCTGCCGCCCATTTCGGCAAAAAAGCGCCCTCGGAAGCGTAAAAATACACTACTTCCGATATTTATATGCCATTATAATAGCATAAGCGCACAAAAATGTCAAGCGCACCCAAGTTCAGCCCCCGGACTTTTTCTTCCGCCTTCCCCAGTTTTTTCCGCCCCGCAATGCCATCTTTCATTTCCCGTCGATTTTCTACATCCGCCCAGTGTGTTCCGAGGCTCTGTGAAGGGTTGATGAAGTAAATTTTACTTACTTATTGCATCTATTTTTTATCTTCTTCATGCAGCTTATGATCTATTTTTTGGTGTTTCAAAGAACTTATTATGAACTTTTTGTATATATGTAAATTATTTTTACCGTTACATCTGTAATTCCGTGCGTTTCCCCTGTGACGGCAGGGTGAATCGCCGGAACGAACGATTGAACATTTTGTACAAATTTTATGATATTTTTTCTACACATATACACAATGCACAAATTTTCTCAAAACCGTGGTAAAACCATGGGATTTCTGGTATTTACAGGATTGATTACCTTTATATGGCAATTTTCGGAGGAAATCACACATTGCGCTGCACGTCCGTACCTTTACGGGATAAGCGTGCCGGACTGATGCGGGAACTTTCCATCCTTTTATATATAGGGCTGAACCTGAGCACATCGGAAGCCGTTTTCTGTCCTCAGTTATAACAGACTGCAAAAAGTTCATGTTTTTTCTCGCGCTTCTATTGACAAAAATAACATCTCTCATATATAATATATGCATCAGCACGGAATTAAATCCGCACAAAAGATAAGGCAGGTATCATTATGTATTACATCGGTGTAGACCTCGGCGGCACGAACATTGCCGTTGGTATTGTCAACGAAAACTTTGAAATCGTCAAGAAAGGCAGCACGCCCACAAAGCCCGAACGCGGCAACGACCCGATCATTGAAGATATGGCAGCACTCGCAAGAAAGCTCGTTGCGGAATGCGGTCTGACCATGGACGACATCGCTTACGCAGGCGTTGCAACTCCCGGCACCGCAAACAGTGACACGGGTGTTGTTGAATACGCGAACAACATCAGCTTCCTCAACTACCCTCTCGCAGCCAAGCTCTCCGCACTCATCGACGGCAAGCCTGTTTACATTGAAAACGATGCAAACGCTGCGGCAAAGGCTGAAGCGATGGCAGGCGTTGCAAAGGGTGCTCCCTACTCCGTTATGATCACGCTCGGCACGGGTCTGGGCGGCGGCATCGTTATTGACGGTAAGGTTTACTCCGGCTTCAACTATGCGGGTGCCGAACTCGGTCACATCGTAATTGAAAAAGACGGACGTCAGTGCACCTGCGGACGCAAGGGCTGCTGGGAAGCATACAGCTCCGCGACCGGGCTTGTCAATATCACAAAAGACCGCATTCTGGACGCACGCAAGGCGGGCAGAAAGACTTCCATGGACGAAATGATCGGCGGCGATCTGGACAAGGTTTCCGCACGCACCGCATTCACTGCAATGAAGGCAGGCGACGAAGTGGCAGCGGAAGTCGTTGACGAATACATCAGCTATCTCGCTACCGGTGTTGTCAACGTCATCAACATCTTCCAGCCGAACATTCTCTCCATTGGCGGCGGCGTATGCAACGAAGGCGAATACCTGACCAAGCCTTTGCTTGAAAAGGTATGGGCTGAAACCTACTCCCGCGAAGGTACTCCCAGAACCGAAATCAAGATCGCACAGCTCGGCAACGACGCCGGCATCATCGGTGCGGCTGTTCTCGGCAAGTAATATACACGCAGACAGAACGGGCGTGTCGCATTTACCTGAAAACGGTATCTGCGGCACGCTCTTTTTTGGGTTTCGCGGGGGATGTTGTAAAAAATATTGTTAGCTGGGTGTGTCACATTACATTAAAAAGTGTAATCTGCGACACGACTTTTCGCTATTTTGAGAATAATATTCTTCTTTTTCTCCTTTAGCGAGGAGAAAAAGAAGCAAAAAGAGGAACTTTTTTGGAAGTCTTGGGTGTTTCGAGCTCTGCGGAGCTCGACAAGGGGCTTTGCCCCTTTGAACCCCACGAGCTTTTGAAAAAGCTCGACCAAAACTTTTATGCCGGCGTTCGTTTTTCTTAAATTACGTAAGCATTTCCGTCCTTTACGGCTTCCCTGCCCAGCCGGAAGCGTTTCTCCACATCCCATGCGCTTTCCTCCGCGTCGGGGACATAGACCGTCATGCGGTTTCTTCCCGCCGGCAGTTTTCCATCGGGATCGGGTGTGAGCAGAACAGCGGCGGCGTGCGTTTCTTCTCCGAGCAGAGCCGCTGTAATCCCCAGTTCCGCGGTGAGGTGCAGTGTATTCCCATCGGGACGTGCGGTGATTTCGGTGACATCCACGGCAATGCGCCCGCTGAACTGTCCGCCCTCTCCGGATTTCGGCAGCGCATCGCAGTCGTACCGCAGCGGGATCACCGTCTCATCAAGGAAAAATTCCTCCCCGTTCGCGGTGACAGCGCAGAGTCTGACACTGCCGCCGAGATGCAGACGTTTCCCGCCTCCCGTACCGGTGATTTCCGCCTGATCCACCGTCCCCGTTCCCCATGCGCAGACGAACGAACAGTCCGGACGAAGGCTGACTGCGGCGGATGTGGTCAGTCGTCCGTTGACAGCGGCGGCGGGGACACAGGTTTTCACTTCCTGCACGGTAAGGGTATCGCGCTGTCCCGGCAGGTAGGCATCAGCGGTGATTTCCCCTTCCGCTGTATGAACAAGCACGCAGTCGATATCGTATTCGAGTTTCCATGCAAAGCATCCGTCCGCGCCGCCTTCCATCTCGAGCACAATCACTTTTCCGAACACTGCCGGCGAAAGCTGTTCCCCTTCTCCCGTATGCTCCGGAAGCGGAATGCTTTCTTCCATGGGCGCACGGCTTTTTGATACAGTATACGTCCCGTCCGGTGCGCACAACAGCGCGGTGACATAGGCATCCCCTTTGATCTGCACGGCGCGGCTGTTTCCGGGATCGGTGCGGACATCACTGATGCAGAGCGAGCCGGAAGCGCAGACCAGCCGCATATCCTCCCGTTCCCGCAGTTCCCCGCCGGTCTCCCCACTCTGACGCAGTTCCGTCATGCAGGAGGTGGCGGCATTTTTCACCCGTCTGCGCACCGTTTTTTCTTCGTCCCCGGTCGGATTTTCGACACGCAGGGAGACATCCGCGCTTTTCTGCGAGAATGCCGTGAGCTTCACCTTCGACGACAGGGTAATTTTCCGCGGGGCAGTCACGCGGCAGTTGACATTGTCAATCGACGCGCCGAGGACGATATCCGCCGTTCCGTACCGCTCGTCTTCCGTGCGCAGGGGGATATGCCCCGTGTAGGAAGTGGTTTCGGAGAGGTGCGCGAGCGTTCCGTCCGGGGTGGTGTAGAGAACGGTATAGGTCACGCCTCCGTCCGCCTCCAAATTCTCCCCGGAGAGGTATTTCCCGTCCGCGGTCACCGATGCCTGCACGCCCACGACCCGCCGGATTTCGGGCAGGTAATCGGGAAGCAGCACATCCTCCGACACATCCGCCGTTCCCGATGCTTCAAACCGTTTTACATATAATGCAGTATTCATTCCTTCGTCCTTTCGTTCTTTTCAAAAAATCAGCACTTGTTCTTCACGGCATATCTATGCACGCCCCGCCTCCGTTATGCGCTTTTTCCATATGAATCTCCGCTGTCGGAGGGAGACGGATTCCTTCAAGCAGAATGCGTTCCAGTCCTTTGACGGTGTCATCCCCGAGGAGATATTCGATCCGCGCACATTCTTCCGCTGTCTCCTCCGGGTTTCTGCCGGACGCCGCCGCAAGGAACGCCGAGACAATCCGACGTCTGTGCTGAATTCCCGACGCCGCCGAAAATCCCTCCTCCGTGGGCATCACGCACCCGTACCGCATCAGACGCAAGAGTCCCGCTTCGCTGAGCATTCCCGTCAGTCTCGATGCCGCCGGCATTCCCAGTCCCATCCGCTGCGCCGCTTCATGGATGAACACCGCGCGTTCCTTCTCTCCCGCCATCCGGACGATTTCGCAGAGCAGTTCTCCGCTTTTCCGATCAAGCATTCCGTTTTCCTCCGCATACCGCAAAAAAATATTTACCAGAAGATATGCCCTGTCATGAAAAAATATGTAAATACGGACGGACAGCGGAACTTTTTTTGACCGCAGTGCGTCTAAAAAGAAAACAGAAGAAAATTTCTGCACCGAAAGGAGCATGATATATGAAAAAAACGCTCTTTGCCCTGCTTTTTGCCGCTCTTCTGGCAGTCGCTCCGACCGTCGTGCCGACCTTCGCTCATGCTGACACAGTTCCGGCAGCCGAAGAAGTTCTCTCTGTCGGACAGGAGACTGCGGTCTGCCCGATGCCGGAGATTGTTCCGCCCGCCACTGTCCACAGCGGCAGTCAGAGCGGCGCACTGGAAGCATACCAAATGCTCGAGCAGGCGTTTGACTATGCTTACGGCGCCTATCCCGATCACTACAGCGGCTGCTGGCTGGACGGCGGAGAACTGCACGTGGGTGTAACCACGGATGACGAAGGTACGCTTTCGGTTTACCGGGATATTCTTGCGCCCGCGCAGTGCACTGTCGTGTACGATGTGCAGCCGTACGGGTACAATCAGCTCATGAAACTGCATGACGCGATTTCGGACAGGCTGGCAGAGCATGAAGCCTACGCGCTTTCCTCGTGGGGCGTGGACACCAGTGACTGCCGGATCATGGTCACAAGCCGGATCGGGTACACGGACGAACTCTATCATGCGCTTGCCGCTCTCGTCGGAGAACTCGGCATGGAGGAGGACGCATTTTATCTGGAAGAATCCGCATGGATCATTGTTCCGCAGACGGGCGACGGCACCGTGATCGAGGAACACATCATCGAAACGCCCGCTGTCGAAGAAGTCGTCGAGGAAGTTGTCGTCGAAGAAATTCTTGCAATGTCGGTATCGGTCAGCGAAAACCCGCTTCTCCCCTATTTTAATGAAACCTACGGCACCGTTCCCGACTGGTATGCCGGCTGCTGGCGCGATGGAAACGGAAATCTGCACATTGCCCTGACGGAAGATGCTGACGACGCCATGATCGAAGAATGCCGTGCGGTCTGCGGAGATGATGTAGTTTTTGAGACGCACAAATATTCGCACAGTCAGCTCGAAGCCTACAAAACCGAAGCACTCGAACGCGGACGCGGCATGGGCATGCTTGTCTCGGGCGGCATTGACGGATATGCAAATCAGGCAGAACTCTGTGTCACGCCGTCATATGCAAAAAATATTCCTGCAGAACTGACGGACATGCTCGACAGTCTGGCGGACAAAATGGGGCTCGGGCGCAATGTCTACATTCTTGCCGTTCCTCTCGAAGCCGATGAGCCTGCCGCAGAAGTTGTCACTGCCGACCGCGCCGAACCCGACCGCGCACCGCAGACTGCCGATCCGAGTACCGTGCTCGCGCTGCTGCTCTCCGTATCCTCACTGGCAGGCATCGGTATTCTGAAGAAAAAATAAGCTCAGAACATCCTGCGCAAAATGCTCGGAAAGCTGCGGGATGTTTTGTTTTTTCATGAAAAACAACCGAATATTTATTTATAAAATCTGTTTTTTCGTGAATATCTCTTGACAGAAGAGGTGATTCGTGATTTAATATACGGTAGATTATTTTTTTCTACACCTCGAAAGGATCAGAAATACACCTATGGCAAACTATTTCCAGAAAGAACTCGAAACCATGTCCCAGGACGAGCTTCGTGCACTGCAGAACGAACGTCTTGTCAAAACGCTCAACCATGTTTGGAACAACAACGAATACTACCGCAATAAAATGAAGGAGCAGGGCGTCGAACCCGGCGATGTCCAGTCCGTTGAAGATATGTACAAGCTGCCCTTCATCACGAAGGACGACCTGCGTGAAGCATACCCCTACGGTCTGATGTCCATGCCGCTTTCCGCGTGCAACAAGATCCAGTCCACCTCCGGCACAACCGGCAAGCGCGTCATCGCGTTCTACACCCAGCACGACATGGATGTATGGTACGAAATGTGTGCACGCGCACTCGCTGCGGCAGGCGCTACACCCGAAGACGTTGTGCAGGTCTGCTACGGCTATGGGCTCTTCACCGGCGGTGCGGGTCTGAACGGCGGCAGCGAAAAGCTCGGTTCGCTGACTCTGCCCATGTCCTCCGGCAACACGGAACGCCAGCTGCAGTTCATGGTTGACCTGCAGTCCACGATTCTCTGCTGCACACCGTCTTACGCATCCTATCTGGCTGAATCCATTTACGAAAAGGGACTGCGCGATCAGATCCACCTGAAGGCGGGTATTTTCGGTGCGGAAGCATGGACGGAAGAAATGCGCCGCGATATCGAACAGAAGCTCGGTCTCAAGGCTTACGACATTTACGGTCTGACCGAACTGTGCGGCCCCGGCGTTGCGTTTGAATGCGAAGAACAGACCGGCATGCACATCAACGAAGACCACTTCATTATTGAAACGATCGACCCGAAGACCGGCAAGGTTCTCCCGGAAGGCTCCCGCGGCGAAATGGTCTTCACGGCAATCACGAAGGAAGCGTTCCCGCTCATGCGCTACCGCACCAAGGATATCGCGGTTCTCTCGAGAAAGCCCTGCTCCTGCGGACGTACGTTTGTCAAGATGTCCAAAATCCTCGGCAGAAGCGACGATATGCTCATCGTCAAGGGCGTCAACGTATTCCCGTCCCAGATCGAAATGGTTCTTCTCAACAAGGGTCTCACCGCAAACTACCAGATCGTCGTTGACCGTCAGGGCCACAGCGACACCATCGAGGTTCGTGTTGAAATGACCCCCGAGCTGTTCTCCGACAAGATCAACCACATCACCGAGGTTGAAAAGGACATCACCGAAGCGCTGAAGGCAGTTCTCGGCATCTACGCAAAGGTTACTATTGTAGAGCCCAAGTCCATCATCAGAAGCGAAGGTAAGGCTGTCCGCGTAATCGACAAGAGAAATCTGTACAACAACTAAGGAGGAGATTCAAATGACAATCAGCCAGCTTTCCATATTTGCAGAAAACAAGGCAGGCTCCGTCTGCGACGTAACAAAAGCCCTTGCCGAGGCGAATATTGACATCCGTGCATTCAACGTAGCGGAAACCAAGGATTTCGGCGTGC
>JAFQLN010000048.1 GCA_017414585.1 Clostridia bacterium
AGTCCACCAGCACGATTTCTCCCGGGAGATGCCCGCCTTTTCCTTCGTACACTTCAAACTGCAGCTCTCCGAACCGGAAAAAGCCGATCTGCGTCAGCGGCTGTGCTGACTGTTCCGGACTTTTCCACAGCCGGGTGATCTTCTGCGGATGCACGGGCCGGTAGCCGGTCAGAATTTTGCAGATGCTGATGTAAGGTTTGTGCAGATAGTTCTCTTCGCGGAAGCCGTTCTGACCGCTGTATTCGTTTTCGAGACACACAGCGGTTTTTTCGTTGGCGATGACCTCGTCAAACAGGGAGAGAAGTCCGCAGTGATCGACGTCCGCGTGGGTGACGAGGATTTTCTTTTTCATGGAATGAAAGTCCGGCAGGAGCTTTTCAAAAACGGCAAGCATTTCCTCCCGGTAACAGGCGTATCCGCAGTCCACAAACAGATACTCGCCGGCACTTTTGATGATCATCGTATTGCTTCCGCACGGCGGCTCGATCAGGGTGATTTCGGTATTTTCCGAGATCGGATGCGTGCTGATGCGGGGAGCGAAATTTTCGCCCTTGGAAACGCTCAGAAGCTCCGCAAACTTGCTGATGCTGTCAAACGTCCTGTAGGGGGAAAGTCCCTGTTCGTCCAGCATCTGCATCGCCATATTCACGTGGATGAGCAGGTTCTGCCGGTCTTCGTCGGACAGATTCATCAGCCGGGACAGGCTCATGACATAGGTGCTGTAGAAAATGCTGTTGTCGTAAACCTTTTCGGAGGGGTTGTAGTCGATCACGCGCACCCGGCAGATTTTTTCCGCTTCACGCAGAAAGGCGGTGATCTTCGCGGCGTCATCGACGAACAATCCCATGCGGAAGTGCTGATAATCCGTTCCGTTTTCCTGCGAACTGATGTAGGAAATATTGAAGTGAAACGCGCTGATCAGCGTCAGGATATCGGTCACGCTTCCGGGGACATCGGGCAGGGTGAATTCGAGCAGAACGATGCTGGTCTGCGCGCTGCCGGTATTGCCGAGATAGCCGATTGCCGCAAGTTCTGCATCCGCCTGCTGCAGCTGTTCCGCCGTCCCTTCCGCATCGATGAACAGGGTGTGCGAGTCCACTGCCTTGTTGTAGCTGACGCGGGTTATGTTGATGCCCAGTGCGGAAAAGCACCGGCTGGCTTTCAGAAAGGCGCCGATATGATCGGGCATGGAGGTGATGTAAGTTTTTTTCATGATGGTTACCAATCCGCCTGTACGCATGGTTTTTTATTATTTTAGTATATGACGACGCGGAAAGCAAGAGGAAGAAAAAAATCCGCCCGAATTTTTTCGAACGGATCATGTTTATTGCGGATAAATCAAATCCCGGGTATTCCTGATGAACCCTTGATTGCAGCCTATCTTGCAGCTGACATAAGGAGTGTAATCGTGAATACCTTTCGCCCATCTCGTCATAGCCTGACACGCCAGACTGAACAAAGTGTTTACCTGAATGAAGGTTCCCGATTTTTGGTGACATTATCACTGAAAGACCGCAAACACTCTGGTATAATAAAGCCACAATAAGAAAAAGGAGGACTGTACAATGTCTGCTATCCATATCAA
>JAFQLN010000005.1 GCA_017414585.1 Clostridia bacterium
ATGTTCAATTTTTTCGGATCCGGCACGGTAATGCATCGGATGGGTAACAGGACAAACCAAGAATTCATGACCGTACATATACTGTCCGCCTGTTTTTCTCGCGGTACGGTCATGCGGGAATGCCAGTCCCAGTGCCGTGATGGGCATGGTTCCGTCAAAGGTAACAGCTGCGTTGCATGAGTAGAAATACGGTGCCAGCTTATAGCGGAGCGCGATGGTTTCTTCGATTGCATCACGGAACATTGTTCCTCTTTCACCGAACTGCCATACTTCTCGGGGCGTATCCGTACCGTGAGAACGCATGAACGGGGTAAATCCCGCAAACTGCAGCCAGCGGGTATAGAGTTCACGAAATCCCAGATCGTCCTTGCCGGTCGGATAATCACCGTCGCCGAACCACTGATTCCACTGTCTGACAAAGAATCCGCCTGCATCGCTGTTCCAGTATGCTTCCCCGCAGGCTATGTAGTTCTGTGCAATGCCAACCTGTTTTGCGAGTGTTTCCCATGTTGCGCTGATATCGCCCGACCATACAATCGCAGCATAGCGATGCTGTCCGGCAAATCCGGAACGAGTCATATTGATAACGCGCTTTTCTTCGGTTGTGGCACGCTGTCCTTCGTAAATCCCTCTCGAATGGAACAGGGAGTAGGCGTTGATGACGCTGTCATCGAGGTACTTTTTGAATGTATCTGTAGAAATCTTCATGCGTTCCGGAAGCGGCGGACGTTCTTCTCCGCCCCAGATTGTTTCAAAAGGCTCGGAACAGTCGCACCACCATCCGTCAATGCCGTAGCGGAAAATCCCTTCATTCGTCTGCTTCCAGTAGATGGCACGTCCTTCCGGATCAAACGCATCGTATACGGAATCGTTGCCGAGCATTTTGCCCGCCTGCTGGAACTCACGGCGGTTTTCGGAATCCCCGTTCATGTTCGGCCAGATCGAAAGAAGCATATGCATATGCATACCGTGCAGCTGATCCATCATGCCCTGCGGATCGGGGTAGCGTTCGGGGTCAAAGTGCTTGTAGCCCCACAGATCCCCCGGCCATGTCTGCCAGTCCTGTACGATGCAGTCGATCGGAATGGAAAGTTTGCGGTATTCTTCGGCAGTTTCAAGGATGTGCGCCTGAGAAACATAGCGTTCTCTCGACTGTACATAGCCGACAGCCCATTTCGGCAGCATGGGGGTAACGCCGGTAAGCGTTCGATATCCGCGGCATACATCATCGAAATCGTCCCCGACGATGAAATACCAGTCGAGCACATCGACGGAATCAAAATAGAATCTGCCGTATCTGCGGTCGGTACCGTCAAAGTTGATATGGGATGCACAGTCAAACAGGCAGGAATAGCCCTTTGTGGACACGATATACGGAACCGCTATACGCATATTTTCCTGATACAGCGGAACGAACTGTCCCTTGAGACTGGGATACCCTTCTTCATGGCTTCCGAGACCGTAGAGCTCTTCATCCTCGGCAAACCGAAGATTCAGCTTGGCGTGGTTGGAAAAACGCTGAAACTCGAGTTCTCCGTCTTCCAGTTTTGCGTGAACGCCGTCCACAGTTTCTTTTGTCTCGATTTTTCCGCCGACGGTGCGGTATACTTTATATTCTTCCAATACGTGTCCGTACATCCGGGACAGAACTTCCCCATCCGGACGTTCAAACCGCAGATTCCATGTCTTTTTGTCAATGATGACCCTGACAGAATCGGTAGTGACAGTGAATGCGTCATCCCCGTCTGCCACATCCGCTTTTACTGCGGGCATTGCGTCAAAATCGGCTGTAATAATAAAACTCTCCCTCTCCTGATCGAGTTTTGTTCCATATGTGAAACGAATGATTTTATCTGTGCAGAGCGAAATGCGAAGGGTATTTTCCCCCGCTGCCAAATCGAAAAACTTCATTCTTTTTCCTCCTTGCTGAAGATCCGTAAGCTGAATTTTGTCTGTCCGCCGCTGAACATTCGGCAGCGCAGTCGATGGTCATACACATTATACTACACGCGATTGGGAAATTCAACAATAAATAAGAAAATAGAAATATTATTCCGTCCAATCTGCCCGTATCTTACACTTTCTCTTTCACCACTTCCTGCTTTTATACTTATCCATCAATTTTTTCCTCTCATATTGAAATATTAACTTTTTCATGATATAATATGTGACAATAAATCCAAT
>JAFQLN010000049.1 GCA_017414585.1 Clostridia bacterium
GATCATACTGGGAATCATTGAAAACGAAGGAAAAATTACCACCGCACAAATTCAGAGAAAATGCGGGGTAGGCTACGGCACGGCGAAGAACGATCTGGATTTGCTGGCAGAAAAGGGACTGGTGCAGAGAACGCACGGCGGCGCCATTGCTGTCAGGAATATTGGCTTTACACCGGATATCCGGCATCTCTCTCCGAAAGAGCGGTGTGAGAAGATTGATGAAACCTATCTTGCCATTGCGAAAAAAGCGGTGAGCATGATTGAAAAGGACGATGTAGTGTATTTTACCCACGCGAGCATAGGCTATCTGATGGCAAGAGAAATGCCGGATATCCCCTGTACGGTGGTTGTCAATTCCATCACGATTGCGGAGGAGCTGCGGTTGAAAAAGAATATCCGCGTCTTTGTCACGGGTGGTGAAATGAACGAAAACGGCAGTTTTTACGACGAATTTACAATGATGTTCCTGCGCAGAATGCGCTTTGATCTTGCGTTCATCACAGCAGCAGCCTGTACGGCATCCTTCGGGCTTTCCATCCAGACGCCGCGCAGTATCGGACTGACCAATCTGATCTGTGAAAATGCGCGCAGGACAGCGGCACTGTTTCCCTCGGCAAAAATCGGGAAAGATTCTGTCCTGCAGCTCATGCCGCCGGAAAAAATTGATGTGCTCATTACGGACAGCGAAGCCTCCGATGAAGAATGTGCGGCAATGACGGAAAAAGGCGTACAAGTCGTGCGGGTGCATCCGGAGAACAGCAATCCCGGCGAAGAAACCACGTAAATCCCTTGCAATTTTGACGAAACCGCGTTATAATAAATAAACAACTTAACGAAAGCAAGGGAATTACAATGTACGATATACTCACCGATATATGGCGCAATCCCGGAGCGTCCTATTCGCCGCTGCCGTTCTGGTTCTGGAACGATACCCTCGACCGCGATGAACTTGTCCGCCAGATGGACGATTTTCACCGCAAGGGCGTGGATGGTTTTGTCATTCATCCGCGTATGGGTATGGCAGGGGTCGAATACCTCTCCGACGAATACTTTGATCTTGTCCGCTTTGTCTGCGAGGAGGCGAAAAAACGCTTCATGCTGGTCGTTCTCTATGATGAGGCCGCGTATCCGTCCGGTTCGGCGCACGGCAAGGTTGTCGAGGCGGATGCACGTCTTGCTGCACGCAGACTGTACTGCCAGCCGGAAACAGAACCGGTCCCGGAGGAAGACGAGCTTCTCTACCGTCTCTATCTGCAGTTTGAAGACGGAAAACTCGTCTCCAGCGCACTCAGCCCCGCCGAAGGATATGTGGGATACAATTTTATCCTCGGCTATACGCACGGTACCATCCGCGGGCTTACTCCGGATGAAGAAGACGGACAGCCGAACGCACCGCTGGCGGCAGACCTCTTGAATGCGGCGGCAACCGGTGTGTTCCTGCAGAAAACACACGAAAAGTACTACGAAGTTCTCAAGGAGTTCTTCGGTCAGACCGTCATCGGCATCTTCACCGACGAACCGTCTGTAACCGGACGATGCGCGAGGATGAAGGGCGGCATTGCCTGGTCGTATGCGACAATGGAATATTTCATGAACGAGGGCGGAGAAATCGAGCAGATTGCACCCCTGTTCTTTGAAACCAAGGATAACAAACTCGGACGCGAAGCGAAATACGTTTATCAGAATGCTCTCCGGAAAAATCTCTGCGAAGCGTTTTATGCACCCATGTCCGACTGGTGCAGAGAACACGGCATCGCACTCATGGGTCATCCGGCAGAGTCCCACGAAACAGCCACGATGAAGTATTTTCAGATTCCCGGACAGGATCTCGTCTGGCGCATGGTGGAACCGGGTACGGAACTGACTTCAAAGGATTCCGTTATGGCTAAGCTCGCTGCAGACTGTGCGCGGCATCAGGGAATTTCGCGGTCGTCAAACGAATGCTTCGGTGTCTGCGGTGAAGCGGGCAATCCGTGGAACTTCACGCCGGACGATATGATGTGGTACCTCAACTTCCTGTTTGCACGCGGATGCAGCATGATCCTTCCGCACGCATTCTACTATTCGCTCCGCACACCGCTCCAGTCGAACGAACGTCCGCCGGATGTGGGACCGGGCAATATCTGGTGGCAGGACTACAGAAAAATCGCCGGCTACATTAAGCGTATGTCATGGCTCGGCGGCGCGGGTACGAATAATCCTCACGCGGCTGTTCTGTGCTCGGCGGACTATGTTCCCGTTGTGCCAGTCAGACCGCTGTATGAACAGGGATACACGTTCAACTACCTCACTATCGACGATTTCATGGAAAAAGCGCACGTGCATGACGGGAAAATCTGCATCGACCGGTATCAGTACGACGTGATTCTGATCGACGGACGCCTTCGTCTCAACGCGCAGATTGTGAAAAAGCTCGGGTATTTTGTCACAGAAGGCGGAAAAATGTACCGCGGTTCAGCGTTCGGAAACTTTATGCGCGGCAATGTGAAGAAGACTTCCTACTTCGATGGCGAAACCTACGGCAATCTCCGCTTTACGCACTACACCAAGAGCGGATGTCCCATGTTCCTGTTCGTCAATGAAGGACTCGAGGAGATCAAGGGACGCTTTGTCACCGATCTGTCCTGTGCGGCGGCGGAATTCGATCCGTTTACCGGAAAGACATCACCGATTGCCGGGGAAATGACCGACGGAGGATTCGCGTATGAGCTGACGATTCCGGCGCATTGTGCGAAAGTAATCGGCATGAATCCGGATGCGCTTCCGACGCTCGGAAAAACGGAAAAAATCACGATTGCCGAGTTGACCGCACTGTCGGCAGATCGCATGACCTTTGACTATCGCTCTGCGGACAACCGGATTGTGAAGCTGTCGTTCACGGCAGTCCATGATATTGCCGAAGTGACCGTCAACGGAGAGAGCGCGGGCAGAATTCTGTTCCGTCCGTACGAATGCGATATTACAAAATTCCTGCACGACGGTGAAAACGAGATTGCGGTCTCCGTCACCGGAAGCATGGCGAATACCTACGGAAAACCGGTTCCGGTTGGCTTTGAAGGCTGTACGGTCCGGGTTTACGAAAAAGAATAAACAAAAAGGGCGTGTCGCATTTACATTGAAAAGTGTAATTTGCGACACGCCTTCTCGCTATTTCAAGAATAATGCTCTACTTTTTCTCCTTTACGCAGTAAAGGCGCTTTAGCGAGGAGTGAAGTTACTTCGTAACTTCCAAGTAGCAAAAAGAGGAAC
>JAFQLN010000050.1 GCA_017414585.1 Clostridia bacterium
AGCGGAGATTATCACGCGTGCGGTCCGCCGCGCGAACACAAAGGAACCGGAAAGCATCCTTGACTACATCCCTGAAGGCATCACGCTGCTTCCCAACACAAGCGGTGCGAGAAATGCGGAAGAAGCTGTCCGTATCGCAAGACTTGCAAGAGAGCTTGGCTGCGGTGATTTCGTAAAGATCGAGATCATGCGTGACACAAAATATCTGCTCCCCGACAATGCAGAAACGATCAAGGCTACCGAAATCCTTGCAAACGAAGGTTTTGTGGTCATGCCGTATATGTATCCCGATCTCAACACCGCACGGGATCTTGTGAATGCGGGAGCAGCTTCCGTGATGCCGCTGGCTTCCCCCATCGGTTCCAACAAGGGGCTGGCAACCAAAGAATTCATCCAGATTCTCATTGACGAAATTGATCTGCCCATCATCGTTGACGCAGGAATCGGCAGACCGTCACAGGCCTGTGAGGCGATGGAAATGGGAGCGGCGGCGATCATGGCGAATACGGCACTTGCAACTGCCGGAGATCTGCCGCTGATGGCTTCTGCTTTCAAAAATGCCATTGAAGCGGGACGGAAGGCATATCTGTCCGGTCTGGGGCGTGTGCTGACCCGCGGGGCATCCGCGTCCGATCCGCTGACAGGATTCCTGCGTGATTAAAGGAGAACGATAATGGAAAATCAATTTTTCGTGGATTCGGAGCACCTGTCAACGGAAGCTCTGGCGAAAAAGCACAGACTGGAAAATGATCCGTCTTCCCGTAAGAACCACATGGAATACCTGCCGGGAATGGAAGTGATCGAATCGGATGTATGTGCAAACGTGATGGCGCAGATGAATGACTACGATCCGGCAAAGTATACCGCTGCTGATGTGAAGGCTGCACTGGAGCATGACACCTGCACCATTGAGGATTTCAAGGCACTTCTCTCCCCTGCCGCGGAACCGTTCCTTGAGCAGATGGCACAGAAAGCACGGCTGGAAACCAGCAAGCACTTCGGCAACACCGTCTATCTCTTCACACCGCTGTACATTGCCAATTACTGCGAGAATTACTGTGTCTACTGCGGATTCAACTGCTACAACCACATCAGCCGCATGAAACTGAACATGGAACAGATCGAGCATGAGATGAAAGTCATTGCCGACAGCGGTATGGAGGAAATCCTGATTCTGACCGGTGAGAGCAGAAGTCAGAGCAATGTGGAATACATCGGCGAAGCCTGTAAACTTGCACGGAAGTATTTCCGCATGGTCGGGCTTGAGATTTATCCGGTCAATACGGAGGAATACCGGTATCTCCACGAATGCGGCGCGGATTATGTGACGGTATTTCAGGAGACTTACGACACCGACAAATACGAACAGCTCCACCTGTTCGGTCACAAGCGTGTGTGGCCGTACCGTTTCGACGCACAGGAACGGGCACTCCGCGGCGGCATGAGAGGTGTGGCGTTCTCCGCACTTCTCGGTTTGTCCGATTTTCGGAAGGATGCCCTGGCAAGCGCACTGCACGTTTACTACTTACAGAGAAAGTATCCCCATGCGGAAATGTCGCTGTCCTGTCCGAGACTTCGTCCGATCATCAACAACGACAGGATCAATCCTCTCGATGTCGGGGAAAAACAGCTCTGTCAGGTACTGTGTGCTTATCGTATCTTCCTGCCGTTTGTGGGAATTACGGTATCTTCCCGGGAAAGCGCCGAATTCCGCAACGGCATCGTGAAGATTGCCGCCACCAAGGTTTCCGCAGGGGTTTCCACCGGCATCGGCGACCATGAAAGCAAGTACACCGGCAAGGAATCCGATGCGGTACAGGGGGACGAGCAGTTTGAGATCGACGACAACCGCAGTCTTGAGAAGATGTACAGGGACATTGCCGAAGAAGGTCTGCAGCCGGTGCTCAATGATTATCTGTATGTATGAGGTGGAATATGAAGAAATTTGATACGAGTCTGTATTTTATCACCGACAGCACGGGGTTCACGGAGGAAGAATTTCTGTACCGCGCGGAACGTGCGCTCATGGGTGGTGTGACCATTCTGCAGCTCCGTGAGAAAAACAAAACCACAAGAGAGTATATTTCGCTGGCGGAAAAAGTACATGAACTTGCAAAAAAATATGATGTACCGCTGATTATCGACGACCGCGTGGACGTTGCACTTGCCGTGGATGCGGAAGGCGTGCATCTGGGTGCGGAGGACATGACAATCGCGCAGGCACGGAAGATACTCGGTGAGGACAAAATCATCGGCGCAACGGCCAAAACCGTACCGTGGGCGCTGGATGTATACGGACAAGGTGCGGATTACCTCGGGGTGGGCGCGATTTATCCCACAACAACCAAGGTAAAAACTGTGCTTACCTCTGTCGATACCCTGCGGGACATCTGCTCGGCTGTACCGATTCCTGTCAACGCCATCGGCGGTCTGAACAAGAGCAACATTGATGCTCTTGCAGGAATTCCGATTGCCGGAATCTGTGCGGTTTCCTCCATCATGAAAGCGTATGATCCGAAAACGGCGGTACAGGAGCTGAAAGCATTCGCCTGCAAAGTCTGCGCGGATTTTCTCCATGGCTTCGGCGGGCATGGTGTAGCTGCCTTCGGATTTGAGGGCTTCCATGCGCGTGCGGACGGCGTCGGTATCACGGTCGAGGGCGAGGCAGAGCAGGCGTTCGA
>JAFQLN010000051.1 GCA_017414585.1 Clostridia bacterium
GTTCCTCTTTTTGCTACTTGGAAGTTACGAAGTAACTTCACTCCTCGCTAAAGCGCCTTTACTGCGTAAAGGAGAAAAAGTAGAGCATTATTCTTGAAATAGCGAGAAGGCGTGTCGCAAATTACACTTTTCAATGTAAATACGACACGCCCAAAAAGAACGAATAAACAGTCTGGATACAAATCGTGGCTGTCGCATTTCGGGATTTTTCCCTAAGTGCGATAGCCCCTTTTGCATAAATTTCATCGAATCCGACTTGACTTCACATACTCCTTCCGTATATAATATCAGTACATTCTTCCCCACGGAGGTAACCCATGAACGACTTACAACAGAATATGGACTCCGTTTCAGGGATTGTGGACTCCATTATTTACGCGAACGACGAAAACGGCTATACCGTCTGCGAAATCGAAGACACCGAGGGTCAGCCCGTCGTCGTGACCGGCATCATCCCCTACCTCACCGAAGGCGACAAAATCACCGTCTGGGGTCAGTGGACGAACCATCAGACCTACGGCCGACAGTTCAAAGCGGAATCCTTTGAAAAAAAGCTCCCCGCGGAACAGGGCGATATTCTCCGCTACCTCGCATCGGGTGCGGTCAAAGGCATCGGCCCGAAAACTGCGCAGAAAATCGTCGAAACCTTCGGCACCGATTCCTTCGACGTCCTCGAAAACCACCCCGACTGGCTCACAGACCTTCCCGGCGTCACCCAGAAGCGCGCCGCAAAAATGTCCGAGAACTTCAAAGCCATTTCCGGCGCACGTGCCGTTATGATGTTCTGCCGCGATTTCTTCACCCCGCAGACCGCTATGAAGATCTACAAAAAATGGGGCGGCGCGGCGGTTGACCGGATCAAAAACAATCCCTACCGCCTGTGCGAGGACTTCTGGGGCATCAGCTTCTCCCGTGCCGACCAGATTGCCATGAGTATGGGACAGCCCCACGACTCCGAAGAACGCATCATCCACGGTGCCGTGTACGTCCTCCGCACCGAAGCCTCCCGCAGCGGACATACCTGCCTGCCCTACGCGGATCTGTACCGCTGTACGCTCGATCTCCTTTTCGGCGGGGATGAACAGTATGCGCCCGTCCTGTCCGCAGGTCTTGATAAAGCCATCACTACCCTCGCCCTTATACCCGTCACCCGCGGCGGCGTGCAGTACATCTGTGAACCGCGTCTGTACCGGGCTGAAACCTATACCGCGGAAAAGCTCAGGTCCATCGACCGCCTCTGCCCGTCCATGAGTACACACGACATGACCCTGCTCATTCAGAAATGCGAAGCCCAGTCCGGCATCACCTACGCGAACGCACAGCGGCAGGCGCTGCTCAGTGCACTGTCCTCCGGCGTCATGGTGCTCACCGGCGGTCCCGGTACCGGTAAAACGACCATCATCAAGGGTCTGCTTTCGATTTTCTCCTCTCTGGATCTCGATATTGCCCTCTGCGCACCGACCGGACGTGCCGCCAAGCGTATGAGCGAAGCCACATCCCACGAGGCAAAAACCATCCACCGACTCCTCGAAATGGACTTCGCGGACGAAAGCGGCTCCAAGTTTCTGCGCGATGAGCACAATCTCCTCGATGCGGACGTGCTCATCGTGGACGAAGCCTCCATGATCGACATTTCCCTCATGGAATCCCTCCTGCGCGCACTGAAAAACGGCGCACGGCTTGTCCTTATCGGAGACGCGGATCAGCTTCCCTCCGTGGGTGCCGGCAATGTCCTCGGAGACATAATCGCGTCAGGCATATTCACCGTGATACGGCTCACGGAAATCTTCCGGCAGTCGGAAGCATCGCTGATCATCTCCAACGCGCACCGCATCAACGACGGTGTTCTGCCCGTTCTCGACCGCAAGGACGCGGATTTCTTCTATCTCCCCCGCGATACCGAGGAAGGCATCTCATCCACCGTTGTCGATCTCGTCAGAAACCGCCTCCCGCGTTCATACGGCGCAGCTATTCTCGACCGCCTGCAAATCCTCACCCCTTCGCGCAAAGGATTCTCCGGCACGGACACGCTCAATCAGGCATTACAGGACGCGCTCAATCCGCCCGCTCCGCAGAAGAAGGAACGCAAATCCCGCGACCGCATCTTCCGCACCGGCGACCGCATCATGCAGACCAAGAACAACTATACCGTGGAATGGGAAACCGATGACGGAAAAACCGGAATGGGCGTCTATAATGGCGATATCGGCATTGTCGAGGATATCGACACGGAAGAAAACCTGATGACCGTCCGCTTTGACGAAAAAAAATGCGTGC
The DNA here is from genome assembly GCA_017414585.1 of Clostridia bacterium. The sequence goes on from JAFQLN010000051.1 coordinate 2,278, forward strand.
TCGACTTCACCCAGCTTGACGAAATCGACCACGCCTATGCCATCACCGTGCACAAAAGTCAGGGCAGCGAATACCCCGTCGTCATCATTCCCCTCTACGGCTGCGCACCGATGCTTCTGACGCGCAATCTCCTCTATACCGCCGTCACCCGCGCATCTTCCATGGTCATCCTCGTCGGCAGGCGGAACATCCTCGAGCAAATGGTCGCAAACGGACAGCACACCCACCGCTGTACCTTGCTCAGCGATTTTCTCAAAAACAACCAGTCATAGAAAAAAATCCCGTCCCCGCCGCCTTTTTCGGGCATAGCAGGAACGGGATCTGTTTTCGTTATCGCCTTCTCAGAATCCTTCGTACAGATTGATCATCCGCTTCGGGAATGCGCGGAAGAAATCCTTTGCTTCGTTCCGCATCGTCACACCGGACAGATACGCCGCCTTGTCCGGGGTAAAATTGTCCGTGCCAAAGAGAATCCGCGCAGCCGGTGCAGGGGTGAGAGAAATATCGAAATCCGCGTCATACGAGAGCTTCTCCACCTCCGCAGTCCCGTTTCCGTACGAAACCGCATATACACCGCGGCTGCAGTCGAGAGGATCATCCATCCGCAGACGGAAGAAACCGCGCTCGTCCGGATAGCGGTTGTTTTCCAGAATCACCTGCGGCAGAAGAATTCTTCCCATCGCACTGGTTTCCGTGCTGTATTCCGTCCCGACATACTCACTGAGCACCAGCTCCAGTTCACTGCCCTCCGGGATTTTCTCAAAAGCGATTTCTTCCGCCTGTCCCTCATACATACGGAGGAAGCCGAGCAGTCCGCGCAGCGCTTCCGGGGAGTCATAGCAAAGTTCGCTGACGTTCATAACCGCCCCGTGTCTGCGCAGTCTGATCAGACCGCGTGCCTTTTCGCTGTCGTCATACCAGAGGTAGGTGAAATCCTGCGACTGATGCGGCTTGTCGGAATATGCATTCGTCTCCGCGTCCCGGAAAAACATCATGTTGTGCCGCGCCGCAAACCGATTGTACACATCCGCCGGCTCCGCCTTGGTCACCGCACCATCTTTCCGGTACAGCTTCACGGAGGTGCTCCGATCAAACATACGCAGAGCGGATATCGGCACCTTCACCTGCCGTCTGCAGAGAATGCGCTCGTATCCGTACTGCCGGTAGTAGTCGTTGGAAAAGGGATAGAGAAAGCTCGTCACCCATCCGCGTTCGGGTGCAAGACGGAAGATTTCGCCGAAAATCGCACGGATCGCACCCATTCTGCGGTATTCGGGCAGGGTCGCAACGCCGCCGATTCCAACGGAACGAAACGTCTTCCCGCAGTAAAAGCTGTCATATTCGGGCGTGATCACCGCGGCAGTCAGCGTTCGGTCATCGTCCAGAAACGCGCCGTAAACCTCCCGTTCCAGATCCCCCGATTTTTCTATATCCACGGAAAACGAGAACGCCGTACTCTCAATCGCATCGAGCTGTCCGTTTTCGTCTTTGTTCAGTCTTCTGATAATCATTGTTTACTCCTGACCCTGCGGTTCTTTCCGTTCCGCGTCTCTGCGGAAAATCTCGGACAGTGTTCTGGAACTCTCAATAATCCGCGCACGGTCGCTTTCATCAAAGCCTTCCAGTGAACGGATAATTTCGTGAATAATCTCACCGAGCATTTGCTCCAGATGCGCCATTCCTTCGTCTGTAATTTCGATGTAAACCTGCCGGCGGTTGACTTCATTGTGCAGCCGGCGTACAAAGCCCTGCTGTTCCATATCGTTCACCAGCTTGGTCAGCTGCTGCTTCGTGATCCCCATGACCTCGGCAAACTGCGTCATCGTGATCTGCTGATCCCTGTATTTCTGCAGTGTGTACAGCATGGAAAAACCGTGCGAATTAAAACGGAACTGATTGGTTTCGATCAGATGGCGGCGCATGAGAGCATAATAATCCACCATAAAATTCAGAAAGGTTCTGGCAAGTTCCAGATCGTCAAACATGGAGACACCTCCGGTTCATTCGTGGTAACATTTTCGACTTTATTATAACACAAAAAAACCAAACTGTCAACAGATTGCTAATGTTGTTCTTTGTTAACAGTTTGGCGTTTTAAATATTCTGTTTTTCAAACTTCCCCGCCGCACATCAGTCCTGCGTAAAGATGCTGAAAAACGTCTGAATAATCGCGGCGCCCGGAAAGATCAGCCAGGTCAGATGCCACGCACCGCTCATAAAACTCAGCAGGATATAGAGAATCACGGTAATCAGCCACAGAATCGACGTCAGTCCGCTTTTCAGAACCCGCTTCAGAGGCTTGCCGCGGTTGACTTTTTTGACCATGCCCATGATAATCTGCCCAATGGACGACCACAGAAAGATCAGCCACGAGTAGTGCCACGCGCCGAAATAGACGGAAAACAGAAAGTAGACAATCACCGTACAGAGCCACATACAGGTGGAAATCTTTGAGAGAATGCGTTCGAGATTCTTCCTGCCGGTTTCGCGCCCCCAGCGATCCTCATCCTCCTCCGAGGTCGGAAGCGATTCAAGCATTTCGCGGATTCTGCCGATATCTTTGAGCACATCGCGGTACGCATCCAGTTCTGCCATGCCCGCCTGTACCCGCTTGTCGTATTCCTCCGTCAGTTCACCGGTCAGCTCGTTCATTTTTTCGGCAGCCGCAGCCGTACCGACCTCATCGCAGAGCTGGCGGATTGTCTTTTTCAGTTCTCTTTTCATAACCGCCCGCTCGATCCTCCCGCGATGGTGTTAGTCGGCAAGACTGAGTACCATCCAGTCAAGACCGTAATCGTTGTAAATATACGTATCGTCCGGCAAAAACAGCGCATCCTGTGCGTAAACATCGCCGCTGCCGAGGCGCATTCCGCTGTGATACTGTCCGCGGTAGCACGCAAAGTGTACGTGCTTGCCGGAAGAAACGCCGTAGTCGCCGCAGTGGTAGAAATATTCGCCCTGCGCCAGTCCCTGACCGACGCGCAGATCTTCGATATGGTTGTCGTGCATGAACAGAACCGTCATGTAGTCATATGTACCGTCCGCGTAGCGCACCTTTTCGTTCGACTGAATCCATACGCCGTTGCAGGCAAGTTCCGTTGCGTCGATGCGGACGATGGTCGCATTGAAAGGCGCCCGGACCATATTTTCCGTGGGCGTGATATCCAGCGCATTCTGACGCATATGGGAGTACGTATCGTAAGCGCCCTGCGTGACCACAAGGGATTCCGCCACAAAGATCGCCATTTCTTCGCCGCTTTCGTTCAGGATGCCTTCGCGTTCAAAGACCCACGACTGAACGCGGTTTGCGCCGTTCTGAGCCAGAACTACCGACGAACCGTTCTGATAGAAGTCCGATGCGGAAAGAACGCTGCCATCCTCCGCTGAGATGATCTCCCAGCTGCCGTCAGCCATGCCTTCAATGGAGAATTCCATCGCCTGACGGGAAGTTTCACGGTACAGCCCCGTCGTTTCCTTATAATCCGGTGAACCGAGAACTCTGCCGTAGCCGCTTCTCGATGCCGCCGCGTAGAGATAATAGGTTCCGCGTTCCGTCCGTTCGATACGGAAAGTCTGCGTGATATCGTCCGTGTCGTCCCAGAGGGTCACGGGCACGCCTTCGTAGTCGTTGTTAGCACCGTCCATGGCGACATTGAGCATCTTGCCGCCCTCCGCCGCCCGGATCTTATAGTATCCGTCCGGTATTACCCAGTCCGTCGAGTATCCGACTGCGTCCATGTAAATTTCCGTTTCCTCGGGATTGCGGTTCCAGAGCAGGAACACCGCATCCTGATAGGAAAGCGCACCGTTTTCGACCAGTACATCGGACAGCATCCGTTCGGAATTCTTGCAGGTTGTGCGCAGGGTGTTGTACATCGCCAGAACCGCATCGCCGCGCGTCATGGGAGCATCCTTGTCCGTCACGCAGATGCCGATGTCACGCGCATATTCTGCCGCAATCGGGAGCGTGTAGTCGCACTCTTCCATCCGGTAGCCGAGCGCATAGAGCATATAGCTGGAAAAACGCTCCGGTGTTTCGCCGAGGGTGGGCTGGAAAAGATCGTCGTCACTCTCATAAAAGAGATCGTCGATCAGACCGCAGTTGAAAATATAGCCGACATAATCGCTTGCCCAGCCGGGTACATCCGTGAAGGGATGCTCATACTGGATTTCGAGCGCCTCTTTTTCCGCACCCATCAGACGGACGGCAAAAACAACCGCTTCAATCCGGTTCAGACCGCGTTCGAGATGGAATTCCAGTCCGCCGTTCAGTCCCGTACCGCTTCCGGTCAGAATCCCGAGATAATAAAGCCGCATGGCAGCATCCGCTTCGGAAAGGGACATCCCCGCCGAAATGGAAGAATCTACGCCGAGTTTGGAATAAATATTGCCGGAGCCGACGAGCTTCATCGCGGACGCGGGAGAAACCATCATACAGACAGTCAGTACCGCCGCCGCTGCCCGGGCAAAGGTTTTATTCAGTCGCATATCGGAACATTCCTTTTGTTGAATATATAATAAATAGAGGTAGAAAAACACAAATTTCCATCTATGATTATATCACAAAGTCTCCCGCAAGTCAAGGGAAATCTTTCAGAGCACACGGCAACAGCATTTACTTTATGATATTTCATCAGGCTGAACGAAAGCTACAGCAAAGGCTCGCCCTCCGGGAGAGCTGTCAGCTTTGCTGACTGAGAGGGGGTAAAAACTGCAAATTTGCTCTATTGCCCTCTCCGACA
>JAFQLN010000001.1 GCA_017414585.1 Clostridia bacterium
CCCATTTCCGGAGGTATATTTATGACTGAGAAAATCCGCAGAGTGGTTGTCACCGGCATCGGCGCTGTGACTCCGATCGGCAATGACATCCCCACCTGCTTTGAAAATATGAAGAACGGTACCTGCGGCATCGCGCCCATTACCCTCTTCGATACATCCGATTATAAGGCAAAACTGGCGGCAGAAGTAAAAGACTTCGATCCCCGTCAGTATATGGAAAAATCCGATGTGCTCCGCTCCGACCGCTTTGCACAGTTCGCAGTCGCTTCTGCAGTGCAGGCGGCAGAGGACAGCGGCTTCGCAGGTCACTACAATCCCGAACGGGTCGCTTGCATCTTCGGCAGCGGCATCGGCGGTATGCAGACCTTCGTCACCGAGCACGATAAGCTCCGCGATAAAGGCCCGCGCCGTGTGTCCCCCCTGTTCGTCCCTATGATGATTCCCAATATGGCTGCCGGCATGATTGCGATCCGCTTCAACTGCCAGAATTCCGTCATGCCCGCTGTCACCGCGTGTGCTTCCGGCTCCCATGCTGTCGGAGAAGCTATGCGCCTCATCCGCCACGGCTACGCGGACGCTGCCATCACCGGCGGTGCGGAAGCCTCCATCACCGATATCGGCGTCGCAGGCTTTACCAATATGCAGGCACTCACCACAAGCGAAAATCCCGCAGAAGCATCCCTTCCTTTCGATAAACGCCGCGCAGGATTTGTCATCGGTGAAGGCGCAGGCGCACTCGTACTCGAAGAATACGAACACGCAAAAGCACGCGGCGCAAAGATCTACGCGGAAATCTGCGGATACGGCTCTACGTGCGATGCATACCATATCACCGCTCCCAGACCGGATGCGGACGGCGGCGCACGCGCTATGAAAATCGCCATGGAAGAAGCCGGATATACCGATGAAGATGTTGTCTACATCAACGCACACGGTACCGGTACGCCCCTCAATGACGCGGCGGAAACCGTGGCTGTCAAAAAAGCACTCGGCGAAGACGCGGCAAAGAGAGCGCATATCAGCTCTACCAAATCCATGACAGGTCATATGCTCGGCGCGGCAGGTGCTGTCGAAGCCCTCGCGTGCATCCTCGCTCTCACCGAAGATGTCATCCCCCCCACCATCAACTTCCTCGAACCCGATCCGGACTGCGACCTCGACTGTACCCCGAATACGGCAAAAAAGGCAAAAATCACCCTCGCTCTCTCCAATTCTCTCGGCTTCGGCGGACATAACGCCTGCCTTGCCTTCCGCAGAATCGAAGAATGAAGCATCCTTCGGAGAAAATTATGATGAAAAAAGAAAATATCCGCAATTACGCACAGCTGATGAAAGAGCTGGATCTGTCCGCCCTCGAAATCACCGAAGGGGATAAGAGAATCCGGCTTGAAAGAAGTACGGTTCCCACACTCCAGACCGCTGTTGTCCCGACCGTACTCCCTACAGCAAACGTGCAGACCGATATCCCCGCACAGGAACAAATGCCCGCCGGCAAAGCCATAAAATCCCCCATGGTCGGCGTCTTTTACCGCGCTCCCGCCGAAAACGCTGAACCGTTTGTCAAAGTCGGCGATACCGTCAAAAAAGGCGACGTCGTCGGGATTATCGAAGCAATGAAGCTCATGAATGAAGTCATCAGCGATGTGGACGGGGAAATCGAGGAAATCTGCGCCTCCAACGCCGAAGCTGTCGATTTCGGCAAAATCCTGATGAAAGTGAAATAAAGAGAATGGGATTTGGAAGAGAAGGTTAGATTTGAAGTTAACGATGTTTCAGCGAATATACGATGGTTTCGGATATACGATCGTTTGGGATATAGATATACGATCGTTTCGGATATACCCGTAGGGGAGGGGCTTGCTCCTCCCGGGAAAGAATCAGGTACGTACGTGATTTTATAAACAAATCGTCCGTAAAGATCATAAAATGCGGTTTATCCAAATCATTCGGCGGGGGGAGCAAGCCCCTCCCCTACCGGATTTTTGATATTCCATCACCCATCCCGAAGTTTGGATATTCCATCACTCGTTCCGGATTTTGGATATTTCTTCCCCTGTCACCCATGCAATAACTTCAAATTTACCACTCTTCCATTCCACATAACCAACGAGGTACCCATATGAACCGCGAAGAAATCATGAAAATCCTCCCCCATAGGGATTCCATGCTCCTGCTCGATGAAGCCTATACCGACGAAAACGGAACCGCACACGGAAAACTTACCATCAAAGGAACAGAATTCTTCCTCGACGGTCATTTTCCCTCGAATCCCATCGTCCCCGGCGTCATCCTCTGCGAAATCCTCGCCCAGTCCGCGTGTGTCCTCCTCGCCGGCGACGTAAACGCGAAGAAAAATACCCTCTATACAGGACTCGATAAAGTCAAATTCAAACATCCCGTCCGCCCCGGCGATACCTTTGAAACTTCCGTGAAAATCGTGAAAAGCCGCCCGCCGTTCTATTTCTGCGAAGGCGAAGGCTATGTCGGCGATAAACTCTGCCTCAAAGCGGAATTCTCCTTCGCCGTAACCGATGCAGAAGGATAAGGAAGAAAAAAAGAAAAAACTATATCCCGCACTCTCTGAATGAGCGAAGCTCATTCTACGGCGTGGGCGAATGGGGTCTCGGTGGTCCCCATGAGCCGTATTAGAGATTTTCTGATCCTTTGGATTCAATACGGTGTCGGTCAGCTGAAGCTAAAATGCTTTTTTCTCCCATCCCCCTCTGTATCATATCAACTGCACGTCATGTCCGTAACCAAAACGTGCGCCAGTCTAAAGTTTTTTGCGGAGCTTTTTTTCAAAAAAGCGACCCGTCCCCCCTTCCCTCAAAGAAAAGGAGTATCGTCATGTTCTCGAAAATACTTATCGCCAACCGCGGAGAGATCGCTGTCCGGATTATCCGTGCGTGTAAGGAAATGGGCATTGCCACCGTCGCGGTGTATTCAGAAGCCGACCGGGGCGCACTGCACGTTGCACTTGCGGACGAAAGCTGCTGTATCGGCAGAGCGGAAGCGGGTGACTCCTACCTTAATGAAAACCGTATTATTTCCGCCGCACTCGTGACAGGCGCACAGGCGATTCATCCCGGGTACGGATTTTTGTCTGAAAATGCCCATTTTGCGGAACTTTGCCGTAAGAACGGTCTTGTTTTCATCGGACCGAGCGCAAAGAATATGGAGGAGATGAGCGATAAAGCCGTCCTCAAAAAACGGATGAAGGACGCCGGACTCGATGTCATCCCGGGAACCGACGTTTTGAGAGATGCGGAAGACGCTCTCGAACAGGCGGAAAAAATCGGATACCCCGTGATGCTCAAAGCCTGCGCAGGCGGCGGCGGAAGAGGAATCCGGCTCGTCGAAAAAGAGGAAGATATGGAAAATGCCTTCCTTTCCGCAGTCGCTGAGGGCGAAAACGCATTTGCAGACGGTTCCGTCTATATGGAAAAGTACGTCTTCCCCGCACGGCACGTCGAAGTGCAGATCCTCGCCGATGAACAGGGGAACGTCGTCTGCCTCGGCGAACGCGACTGCTCCGTGCAGAGACATCACCAGAAACTCATCGAAGAAACACCCTCCCCAGCCGTCACTCCCGCCATGCGTAATGCACTCATCGAAAAAGTCATCCGCGCTATCAGAACCGTCGGCTATACGGGCGTCGGAACGCTCGAATTTTTGCTTGATAAAAGCGGACATATGTGGTTCATGGAAATGAACGTGCGGCTGCAGGTCGAACACTGCGTGACGGAAATGCTTACCCATATCGACCTCGTGAAATGGCAGATCCGTACCGCGTCCGGCATCCCGCTCAGCTTTACACAGGAGTCCGTTAACTTCAAAGGCGCGGCGATTGAATGCAGAATCAACGCAGGCAAACCGGGGGAACTGAAAATGCTCCATGTGCCCGGCGGCCCGTTCGTGCGCTTTGATACATTCCTTACCGTAGGAACGCAGATTACTCCGTATTACGATTCCCTCGTCGGCAAACTGATCGTGTACGCCGGGACGAGAGAGGAAGCGATACGGAAAATGAAAGCCGCACTGTGCGAACTCGTCATCGACGGGATCGAGACGAATATTGAAGAACAGCTCAGAATTCTTGAAACGCCCGCCTTCGATGACGGAAGCTATGACCTCACGATTTTGGATAAGTAAAAGTTTAAGCTAAACTTTGTCCGCATAAAAGTTTTGGTCGAGCTTTTTCAAAAGCTCGTGGGGTTCAAAGGGGCAACGCCCCTTGTCGAGCTCCGCAGAGCTCGAAATACCCAAGACTTCTGATAAAGTTCCTTTTTTCGCTTCCTTTTTTCCTCGCTAAAGGAAAAAAGGAAGAACTATATTTCCGCACCTATCAAAAATCTATCCACCTGCCCTTGCAAAAACGTCAATAACCGAAAGGCAGACCACCATCCATGCCCTTTTTGAACTTTTTAAAACCGAAGAACGAACTCGAACAGGGCGGCCGCACATCCCTGCCCGTACAGGCGGACGACAGCGAGCCGGAGAAAACCTGTCCGAACTGCCATAAATCCATCCCGCTCTCCAGACTGTGGGCGAATCAGCATACCTGCTCCTGCGGATACCACTTCCGTATGAACGCTCGTCAGCGTATCTCCTTCATCGCCGATAAGGACTCCTTTACGGAACTCTTCGACGACGTGCTTCCCTCCGATCCCCTGTCGTTCCCCGGATATAAGGAAAAACTCGAAACCGTGCGAAGTGCTTCCGGGGAAAAAGAAGGCGTCATCTGCGGAAGCGCACAAATCGGCGGCATAGACTGCGCACTGTTCGTCATGGAACCGTATTTCATGATGGGCTCCATGGGAACTGCCGTCGGCGAACGCATTACCAGACTGTTTGAATACGCCGCGGAAAATAACCTCCCCGTCGTCGGCTATACCGTGTCCGGCGGCGCAAGAATGCAGGAAGGACTCTTCTCCCTCATGCAGATGGCGAAAACCAGCGGCGCTGTCGCACGTCACAGTGAAAAAGGACTGTTTTACCTCACCGTGCTCACCGATCCCACAACGGGCGGCGTGACTGCCAGCTTCGCTATGGAAGGCGATATCATCCTCGCAGAACCCGGTGCCGTCGTCGGATTCGCAGGCGCGCGCGTCATCGAACAGACAACAAAAAAAGCCCTGCCCGATGGATTCCAGAAAGCGGAATTCGTGCTCGAACACGGCTTTGTCGATGCGATTGTCCCCCGACATAAACAGAAGGAAACCATCGCACGGCTCTTGAAGATGCATAAAATCTGAAAAAGACCTCCCATATATCCTCATTCTAACTCCCAACGAAAGGAGCAAAACCCATGACAGACACAACGCCCTATGAACGGGTGAAAGCCGCACGCAGCAGCAAACGCCCGACGGGGATTGACTATATCCGCCATATCTTCACCGACTTTCTCGAACTGCACGGCGACCGCAGATACGCGGACGACAGCGCGATGATCGGCGGCGTGGCATACCTCGGCGAACGTCCCGTGACCGTCCTTGCGATCGAAAAAGGGCATACCGCCAAGGAACGCAGTGACCGCAAATTCGGCAATCCGCATCCGGAAGGATACCGCAAGGCTCTGCGGCTGATGAAGCAGGCTGAGAAATTCCGCCGTCCTGTGGTCTGCCTGATTGATACTTCCGGCGCGTACTGCGGCATCGGTGCCGAACAGCGCGGACAGGGGCAGGCGATTGCGGAAAATCTCATGACCATGATGCAGCTTGACGTCCCTGTGATTGCCATTCTCATCGGCGAAGGCGGAAGCGGCGGCGCACTTGCACTCGCTGTGGCAGACCGCGTGTGGATGCTCGAAGGTGCGGTGTATTCCGTCATTTCTCCCGAAGGATGCGCAAGCATTCTCTGGAAGGACGCCGCGAAAGCCGATCTTGCCGCCGAAAGTCTGCGTCTGACAGCGGAGGATGCTCTTTCGTTCGGAATTGTCGAGCGGGTTCTCGGCGACAGCGATATCGGCACGCAGGAGTTCTACAACCGCATCCGCAACGATCTCATCCAGACTTTGCAGACGCTCTCTGCCGACCGGAATCTGCTTGAGCACCGCTACGAACGCTTCCGCCGGTTCGGGAGAGATGTATGAAAAACGAAAAAATACGGCTGCTGTCCGGAAAAAATCCCGGAAAAGGCAGCCGTTTTTTGCTTTGAAAATTCGGTCAGTGCGCGTCACCGTCTTCGTCTTCGCCCATGTACTCGCGCAGACCGACATAGCGTTCGTTGCGTGCTTCTTCCACCTTATCGGAGAGCAGCGTCCGTACTTCGCGGCTGGCGGGGATGTGAGCGATATCGAATTCCGGCGTGGACTTGTCCGCTGTGCAGAGGTGGAGCGTTCCGAGACCGAAAAGCCGCTCCCAGAACGAACGCTTCAGCGTCACGTCCAGAATGCGGTACAGGCGGATTTCCTCCTCCTTCACGTTGAAAATGCCGCTTTTGATGAACAGCGATTTTTCCGTGAGCGAATAGGTGGTGAATGTCCACGGCAGACCGAAAAAAATGCGTTTTCTGTCGTGCCAGATTGAGCCTTCGTTCATGATAACCTCCGGTTTGGTGTGGTAGTTTGGATGGGGGAGTTGCAATAAGGAAAATTTCCGAAATGCGACAGTTCGCTATTATGTTGAAACTGTTTGTTCGTACTTTTTCTCCTTTAGCGAGGAGAAAAAGTACCAAAAAGAGGAACTTTTCCGAACGCTTGGGTGTTTCGAGGACTGCGGTCCTCGATTTAGGGCTCTGCCCTAAAAACCCGCAAACTTTTGAAAAAGTTTGATCAAAACTTTTATACGGGCAAAGTTTTGTTTTATTTTTTGAGAATCAGCGAATTCGTCAGCTTTTCTGCGCGCACAGAGATCAGCTCGACTTCTTCCTTCGTTGCCGTACCGAGGACATACTCACGCATCAGCTCCCCGTCGAGTGCTGCCTGACGGTCATGCAGGGGGAAGTAATTCTCCATCAGAAACGACGCATACTTCTGCAGACGGAACTCACCCACGATGCGGTATTCCTTGGAAATCGTATCCACAGCAACGGAATAACGCTCCTTGATTGCCGTGAGAATCGCTTTTCTCTCATTCGCGGGTGCAAAAACAATCGTGGAACAGATATCCGCGTTCCGGTTATGTTCCGTGGAACCGTGGCTGTCCGTGGAGCCGACGATGGGATGCACGCGCCCTTGACGGTATTCGTCATAGTAAATCGCGGTCTGGAACCCGTTCTGTTCGTAGTAGTTTTCTCCGCCGAGGACTTCAAATGCGTCGAATTCGTGCTTTTCCAGTGTGTAGCGCGTGAAAACTTCCGGCATCTGCCACATATCGGAAATCCAGTACGGGTGCGCGAAAATCGCCAGTCCGTCCGCTTCCCGGATTTTGTTGTACGCCCAGCTTGTGACCGCATACCAGCGTGTATTCAGCTTATCCGGAACATCGGTGAGCGAGGCTTCAACCGCGTCGATTTGTGCTTTGTACTGTTCTGCGGAGATGATTGCGGGAGCGTTTACCGTGTCGTCCAGCTTACGCTTGTCATCCGCACCGTCCGTCTCGCGCCAGTTCGCGGAAGACTGCAGCAGACCGTTGACGGAGAACAGCCCGCCTGCATTGACGATATGCGTGTCGGTTTCGGGAAGATGCACTTCCTCGCCGGGGAGAATGTTCAGAGCGATGTTCACATCTTTGTACGCCTGCATTGCTTCGAGGGAGGGATAGTAGCGTCCGTGGTCGGTGACAACGATGAAGTCATAACCGAGCCGGCGGTAGTTCGCGCAGACAATGGCGGGAGCTTCGCGTCCGTCGGAACGGCAGGTGTGCATATGCAGGTCGCCGCGCAGGGGAATGCGGCAGGCTAAGTCTTCGTCGAGGGCATAAACGGGGAGCTGGAAAACGCGGCGGTCGTCTTTGAATACGCGCACGAAATGCTCACCTTCGGAAGCGGCGGTATATGTGATGCGCAGGCATCCGTCTTCATCGGGGGAGACGTCGTAATCGGCGCGGTTGTAGGCATAGCATCCGTCCGGGCGGGGAGAACCGGCGTCAAGTCTGTGGACGGAAATGTGGTACTCACCGCGGAATGCAGCATGGTCACCGAGCGGTTTGACGGTGAGGGTAACTTCATCTCCGGCGGGAAAGATCATCGGAAAAATCCGGTAATTGTAAAGTTCGCTTTTCATCAGGGGGAATCCTCCGCAAAAATGGTGTCATGGAAAAAACGGGAAACGGTACTGTGTTTATTATAGCACAGACAGCGGAAAATTACAATGCGGAGGGGGATATTTTGCACAGCAGCATTTACTTTAGAGATTAAATTTGAAGTTAATGTACCGGTAACAGGGGAAAAAAAGATCTGCACCAAGCCTTCCCCCTTGTGGGGAAGGTGTCACGAAGTGACGGATGAGGGTAAAAACAAGCAATTTGGTATTCTATACCCATGAGGATTTATATGAATTTCTCGTTTTGACCCTCATCCACCGCAGAATCAAGAAACTTGATTCCGCGGTCCCCCTTCCCCACAAGGGGGAAGGCTTTGTCCTTGACGTTTCATCCCCTGTTACCGGTACATTAACTTCAAATTTTATTACGAAAGTATATGCTGCTGCCGTGGAATATTTTGCTTTCATATCCGATGCAGCAAAAATGTTTGATATTTCCGTAAATCTCTGGACAGTTTTCTAATTTTATGCTATAATGACAGCAATCGAATATTCATTCTTTTCAAAATAAAGGAGAATCATTATGGCTGACAAAAAACTCAGAGTCGGTATCATCGGCTGCGGCGGTATCGCACACGCACACGCAAGAGCGTACAAGAACTTTGAAGACGTGGAAATCGTTGCAGGCGCGGATATTATCCCCGGCAAGGCAAGAGCGTTCCTCGACGAGTTCGGCTGGACCGAAGCGACCGCTTACGAAACCCACGAAGAACTCTGCGCAAGAGACGACATCGATGCCGTTTCCATCTGTACTTACAACTCCCAGCACGCTGCTCCCGCAATCTGTGCGCTGACTTCCGGCAAGAATGTTATGCTCGAAAAGCCTCTCTGCGTCACGCTTGAAGAAGCAAAGGCGATTGTTGCTGTGGAAAAGGCTACGGGCAAGTTCGTTTCCGTCGGCTTCCAGCCCCGTTACGGCGCGAATGTCAAGAAGGTCAAGGAAGTGGTCGAATCCGGCGTTCTCGGCGATATTTACTATGTTGTTGTCGGCGGCGGACGTGTCAAGGGTATCCCCGGACGTACCTTCATTGAAAAGGACAAGGCTGCAGTCGGATGTGTAGGCGATATCGGCTGCTACGGTCTTGATTTCGCGCTCAACTCCATCGGCTATCCGAAGCCGCTCACCGTTTCCGGCAAGATGACCGCGCACTTCGGCAAGAACCCGAAGAAGTATGCGGAAGCTGACAGATTCACCGTTGACGACGACTTTGCCGTTGCTATGATCCGCTGTGAAGGCGGCGTTGTCATCGACTACAGAGCATCGTGGGCTATGAATATGGACACCACCAGCGACTCCATGTTCTTCGGTACCGAAGCAGGTCTGAAGGTCAAGGCTCCCGTAGGATGCTGCTGGGACGGCGCGGCAGGCGATCTTCTGCTCTACCACGACAACGAAGAAGGCAAGCAGGTCTGCGAACAGATCGAAGTTCCCGGCGACAATGTAAAGACCAATATGTTTGAACAGAAGATCCGTGCATTTGTTGACGCGTGCTACACGAACGGTCCCGCACCGGTTCCGACCTCCCAGATTCTCTACAACCAGGCGATCATCGACGGTATCATCCGCTCCAACGCCTGCGGTCACGAAGTTACCATCGACCTGTAAGATACAAGCCGAACGCTGTCCTTATAAGCAAACTTCGTCTGCTTTAAAAGTTTTGGTCGAGCTTTTTCGTTTTACGAAGTAA
>JAFQLN010000006.1 GCA_017414585.1 Clostridia bacterium
GAGGATGTTGCCGACCATGACTTCAAATGCCGCGGAAGAAGAAATACCGGAGCCTTTGAGGACATTGGATGTGGTATATGCGTCAAAGCCGCCGACTGCGTAGCCTGCGTTCAGGAATGCCTTCTGCATGCCTGCGATGATTGCCGCAGAGGAGAAGAACTTTGCTTCATCGGGAGCGTCGATGGCTTCGGGCTTGACAATGTCTTCCGGGAAGCCTTCGGACTTGATGCGGACAATACCGTCGTCAGTCTTCTTGACAACGGCAAGAATGTCGAGGTTGACGGAAGCGGCAATAACACGGCCGTAGTTGTGGTCGGTATGGTTGCCGGAGATTTCGCTTCTGCCGCCGACGGAGTAGAGGGATACATCGCCGTCGCCGTAGAGTGCGCAGAATTCGTCCGCCGCTTTCGCATAGCGTTCACGCTGGGAAGGAACGGCATCGGGATTGACGGAAAGACCGTTTATGAGTGTATCGTCGATACCGCCGGAGAGAATGGTATTTTTCAGTTCAGTGATGTTCATAGAAGGAATCCTTTCTTGATGTCAGATGTTGGTAGTTTTATTATATCATAAATTTGCGCCTGAACAAGCGGCAAATGTTAATATTCCGTATGAATGTTATGTTCATCCGTTTTTTCTGCATCGGGGGCAGTCTGTTCCGGTGCTTCACTTGCCGGGGAGGATACAGCTTCGTTCTGTTCGGGCGGGAGAGGATATGCCTGCATCATGTCATACGTGAAAGAGGTACGGTCGGCAGCAGCTTCTGCGGCAGCCTTTTCACGGCGGATCATGGAGGCGAACGCACCGAATACGGCAAAAATGATCAGTGCCGCCAGGCCGCCGAGCGCGATGACGGTGCCGGTACGGTGTACAGTGTCCATGAGCGGACGGTAAAACAGATCCACGGTCGATTCCGGCATGCCTGCCTCAAAAAGCGCCTGTGCTTTGCAGGGTGCGAGGATTTTTTCGAAAAACAGCATCACACTTCCGGCAATCACGCACGCACCTCCGGTGAGAACCGCTGTCGGAACGATGCGGAGCCGATGGGTGCAGAGGATCAGGAGAAAGAGGGAACCGCTGATGCTGATGACGAAAAATAATGTTCCTTCCGAGAGAAGCGCACGCACACCTTGAGCGGATGCAAAAAAGTCAGCCGCATCGGATGTACGGGTCAGATTGCTGAGCGCGTCGGTGAGCAAGGCTTCCGGATCGCCGAAGAAGGAGAGGAACATCAGGAGGGACGAGTCCAGCCCGCTGAGAATCGTCTGTGCAGTACCGCGCGGGTTGAGTACGGGTGCGGGACCGTCGTCAAGGAGCCATGTGCGCAGATCCTGTATATATGCACTTAGAATGCTGTCGATGGAAAAAGAACGGATGGCAGAATTAAAATCCTGTTCCGAGAAGCTGATGCCGAAATCACGGAGCTGTGCATTGACTATATCGCACAGAGGCGCGGCATTTCCTTCGGGATCGGGCACTTCCAGCGAAGCATAGTCGATGGAGTTCATGACATTGTAAACGAAACCCGGCGTGAACTGCGCACGGACGCAGGCGAGAAGCCCGGTGAACAGCGTTGTCACCGTCAGGATTGCCGCCAGAATCAGGGCGAGAACAGCCAGAAGTATGCGGGAAAATGTTTTCATGGAAATCCCAGCTTTCTGCATAAAAAACTTCATTATATTATACCAAAATATACTTCGCATGTCAAGCAGTATGCGTTTTTCGATTTATACTTGACAATTCTGCTGTTTTGAAGCATAATAAGGGTATATTGCATCGCGTACCCGCTTCGGAGGAATTTATGTATACAAAAAACGATCTTTTTGACCAGCTTGCCGCCATGGGCGTTCCGCAGAATCTGCCCGTGCTGTGCCACACATCGCTTCGCGCAGTCGGCGAAATTGAAGGAAGGGCAGAGGGACTGCTCAATACCCTGATCGAATACTGCACGGCGGACGGCGGGATTCTGCTCGTTCCGACGCATACATGGTCGAAAATCGGCAAGGAGTGCGTGACAATGGATGCTGCTTCTCCGGAAACCTGCATCGGCACATTCCCGTCGATTGCGGCAGCGGATCCGCGTGCGCACAGATC
>JAFQLN010000007.1 GCA_017414585.1 Clostridia bacterium
ATGTCGGTCCGGTAGAACATCATGTTCCAGGACTGGGTTTCGGGCAGACCGTAGCACTTGCCGTACAGGGAGATCGGAATGAAGGCAGCTTCGGTGAAGCGGGATGCCACTTCGTCAAAGTCTGCGAATACGGTACGCATTTCTGCGTTGAATTCCTTTTCCTTTTCGGTTGCATCGGGTTCATCCACATAAGCTTCGGGGTTCAGCGCGTAAACGGCGGAACGGATAGCGTACTGGATGGGGTCGGCACCTGCGCCGGGCAGAGCAACGTCGGGACCAACGCCGGCCAGCACGGAGGGCAGCAGAGTATCTGCGGAAACCGGCTTCATGTTGGCTGCGATGTTGTGCTGAGGAATGAAGTAGTTGTCGATCAGGTTACGGATGATCTGCGCCTGGTCACGACCGGTTGCGGCCCATACTTCGATGGAACGGTCGGTTTCCACGCCTTCCGTAGCGGAACCCAGGGAGTTATAGTCGGTAAAGAAGGAACCGAAGAACTGCTTGAATTCGTGTGCCATTGCCTGGAAGAAGTTGCCTTCTGCCTTGGGCAGTTCGGAGGAAGCGGGCTGAACCAGAATGTAGTCAAATTCCAGAGGCTGCTTCTTGATGTTGTTGATCCAGGTACCCAGAGTACCGATGTCGGTCTTCAGGTCGTCCAGGTTTGCGGCGATTTCGTCTTCGTCCGTACCCATTTCTTCCAGACGTCTTGCGATGTTGTTCAGGGAAGCGGAGTTGGAGGACTTCATTTCACCGGTGGATTCAATATAGGAAATAACGTCGTTCAGGTTGATGGACTGGATAACCAGGTCTTCCACCACGTGAGGCATTACACGGCCGAAACCGTAGTCACGGTAGGAGTCGGGGGAAGCGCCGGTCAGCTTCAGGATTTCCAGGTAGTCATCGTTGATAGCGTCCAGAACGTCGGCTACCTGACGTACGATGCCGCCCATTTCACCCAGGGTAACTTCGAAGCGGATGGTGTGTTCACCGGGGGTCAGGTAGAACTGGAAGGTATCCGCGCCGTTGTTCAGGGGAACAAGCTGCCAGTCAGTGTCATAACTGAACTTACAGTAGTTGGCTTCTTCAAAAGGAACCTTACCGTCGATCAGAATCTTACGGGATACGTACATACCGTCCAGCGTGTTCTGACGGAAACGCGGGATGATCTGGTACAGACCTTCGGATTCCACGGTAATCTTGTATTCCACGAACTGACCAACCTTGGCCCATTTTTCGCCGCCGATGGTGTTCAGCAGAATCTTGGTGTGGTGCTGCGGCTCTGTGATCGCGGACTTACGGTCATAAACCGGATACACAGTATAGTCGGAAGCGGCGGTGGGCAGTTCGGCGGGGTAGTTCTTGGTGGCCGGATCTGCTGCGGCTTCGTTCTTGCCGGCTACGTAATCTTCGTAGCTGATTTTATCTTCATAGGGGAAGATGGTGATGGTCTGGATGGCCATGGGTTCACGAACCGCACCCAGCGTGATCACGTTTTCGCCCTTTTCCAGATAGAATTCAAAGGGGTTGGCATAGTAGCCGTTGGAGTCGATGAACTCGTATTCCTGCCACTGGTGCATTACCGTGGAGGTGGGACGCAGTTCATTGCCGTTGCCGTCCAGTTTGAAGCGGCCGTCAACGTATTCATTGACCCACAGTTTCTTCATCATCAGATAACGTGCTTCCGCAAAGGGCACCTTACCGTTGATGTACAGCGTACGTTCAATGGAATTCGTCTTGTCAGACACGGAGCAGTAGTCGATCTTGATCGCATACAGACCGGTCTTGGGAACATCGATCTTCCAGGAAACTTCACCGTCGTCCTGAATGATCAGGCTCTGGCCGCTCTTGCCCATGTAATTGCTTTCTACCTTTACAGTAGCATCGGTCTGGTCAGCAATGTAATCCACAGCCTTTACGGAAACGGCGGATGTACCTCTGACAGCCTCAGCGTGCTGTTCCTGGTATTCGGCATAATTGATGGACGAAAGGGCTTCGCTGATTTCTTTGAGTCCGGACGCATCTTCAGCCTTGGCATCGGCGGCAAAGGTCATCACCTGTGCAGCGGTACCCAGAGTCATCAGAAGCGCCAGAGCCAAGCATGTCAGCTTCTTGCTTGTGGTTTTTCTCATAGAACCTTCCTCCTGCTTGTTTCTTGGATCAGTTCCCTTCCGTGACCGATGGAAGAGGACTGTCCGACCCACTTCGGGGTGTCGTTCATGCCTCCTGTCCGACGTCTGCTACAATTAAATATATAGCGGCGCAGAACAGAAAACACAATCGTACCGGCCGCTTTCCTCTCCGGCAGGCGCAAACCCGCCGCAAAAGAACCGCAGACGATACAAATGGAGGCGCAAACGACCGTGCCGCAGTCACGATTTCCCGAAGAAAACCGGGGTTGCGGCGGCTTACGTCCCCGAAACAGAGAGAATTTTAGCCTTCTCTCCGAATTTATATGCCATAATAATAGCATAAGCGCACAAAAAAGTCAAGCGTCCCCGACCGTCTCCTTGTTGTCTATGGTGGGTTTTCCGGTAAAATCCGCCTGCTTTTCGCGGTTTCTTCAAAGTTTTGTTTCCGCCCGGTCATGTGCTGCCTGTTTCCCGGGTTTTTCCTGTGTTTTGAAATCAATTCAAAAAGTAATTCCTATTTACCTATTAAGTTGTTTTTTCGTTGTTATAATGACGTTATTTCTTTATTTTTCGCTCCTTTTATTTTCTTCATATGAACGGAAATCCAATATGTAAATTTATTTTACCCGTTTTCCTGTGCGGCAGGTGAGAAACCTGTGGGGAGGGGGTGACACCAACGCGAAAGACGAACAAAATATCACCGGCATTCTGCACAAATTCCAACCCATTTTTTCTACGTCTATCCAAAATGCACAAAAATTACGCAAATCTGCGCGGAAATGGCGTTTTTTGCCATTTTTAAGGAATTTCTGGTAATTATTGGGTGGTTTCCGGTGGTGAAACGGGATGCAAACGGCTCCGGCAGGGTCGTCCGGCCCCTTTCGTCCCCTTTTTCTATACTCTATTCTCCACGCCGGGCATCCATTCGCCTTTCCGCTGCGCCTGTGAAAAAATCCCCTTCCGCCGCCGCAAGTCTCTTGTAATTTGATACGGCATTTGTTATACTATAGGAAGAC
>JAFQLN010000052.1 GCA_017414585.1 Clostridia bacterium
ACAAGGGGCTTTGCCCCTTTGAACCCCACGAGCTTTTGAAAAAGCTCGACCAAAACTTTTATACTTGCGACAGCCCCGTCGAATGATTTGTATAAACCGTATTTTATGATCTTTACGGACGATTTGTTTATAAAATCACGTGCGTACCTGATTCTTTCAGGGGAGGAGCAAGCCCCTCCCCTACGGGTATATCCGGAACGATCGTATATCCGCTGAAACATCGTCTGCTTCCAATTTCCATATAGGCAAATGCCGGTGATATTGGACGCATTATTTCATGATATTACGTCCGCCGAAGCCGGAGATTGATTGCGAACAGTGTTCTTTTTTGGCTTGACACCGGACGGAAAATCCTATACAATAAATCTGACAATTTCTGTTCCGGGGCAGCAGCCGTTTCCGTGCAGAATTTGAATCTATTTTCAAGGAGAAATGATGATATGGCAGAGCTTACCACAAGAGAACGATTCGTGCGTACCCTGACCGGGCAGGAAGTGGACCGCGTTCCTTTTATGCGGGTTTTCGGTGTCGCCAATCAGGCATTGCCCGCATGGAGAGAGGAAAATCCCGGCATAGGGACGTATATGGACGAACTTCTGGGATTTGAAGGCGGATACCGCGGCTGGCGCATTACGCCCGTCAATTTCGATCTGTGCGGTGATATACGCTGGGAAACCGTTGAAGAAACCGGGACATACATTGTGAGAAAAAGCAGCATCGGTCAGGTTGCAAAAGCGTTCAAATCCGGGGATTATCATAACCACATCATGGAGTATCCGGTAAAGACATGGCAGGACTGGGAGAAAATCAAGAGCACGTTTCTGGATCCCGAAGATCCCCGGCGTATCCCGAGGGACTGGCATAACTACGTACAGCTGTACCAAAACCGCACGTTCCCTCTGCAGCTTACCAGCCGGGGTGTTTACGGCTTTGCGCGGAATATGATGGGGGATGAGGCGCTGTGCTTTGCATTCTATGACGAACCGGAGCTTGTCCGCGATATTATGGACACATATACCGACTTTTGTCTGCGCCTGTGGGAAAAACTGTGCGTCGGCGTTTCGTATGACCTGATCGAATGCTGGGAGGATATGGCGAGCAAAAACGGCAGCATCATTTCCCCGGATACGTTCCGCACATTCATGACGCCCAACTACAAAAAGATCCGTGCGTTTGCCGATGAACATAATATTCCCATTGTGCTGGTGGACAGTGACGGATATATCAACGAGCTGTGCGGCTGGATGCTGGAAAGCGGCGTGAACGCGATGTATCCGTTTGAAGCGGGTGCGGGCTGTGATCCGCTCCGTGCGCTCAAGCAGCACCCCACCCTCGGCGCGATTGGGTGTCTGGAGAAAAATGCCGCGGCACTGGGAGACGATGCCATAGAAGAGCAGATGGAGCTGGCGCGTGCTCTGATCCGCAATGGTCGCTGTATTCCGGGACCGGACCATATGGTGCTGGAGAATGTTACGTTTGAAGGCTATAAGAAATTCATGCTGCGGCTTCGTGATGTCATCATGACCACAAAACCGGGGCAGTGATTTCCGCGGTGCAGGTGGAAGAGCAATACAGCGAAAAGCGTGCTGTCGCAAGTATAAAAGTTTTGATCAAACTTTTTCAAAAGTTTGTGGGGATCAAAGGGGCAAAGCCCCTTGTCGAGGACCGCAGTCCTCGAAACACCCAGGCGTTTGAAAAAGTTCCTCTTTTTGCTACTTTTTCTCCTCGCTAAAGGAGAAAAAGTAGAGCAATATTCTCAAAATAACAAAAAGGCGTGCCGCACATGACACTTTTCCATGTCAATGCGGTACGCCCGTTTTTATTTCGGAATATATCCGGACCATGCCCAGCGGTTCTGCTCATCGCGGATTTCGATGCGCATGAACATCGCGCCCTTCGAGAACGTGAACGCCGCCTTCGTGATCTTTTCACCCATCTCCGTGCGGTGACTTTCCCACGGCATATCCGTCACGGCAATCACACAGTTCACCGCGTCTTCCTCGGGACACAAAACCGTCACCGTATCACCGTCCCGGGTGATTTCCATCCGCGGACCCTGCGATGCGTAGAAATCCCCTGCCCGGAGTGCGCGGATGAGTGCGTCTTGGGTGCACTGTTCCGCTTTGACGTACACGAAACTGCCGCAGAGGTCAGCCTGATAGGTGTGCGTGTCGTCCGTTGCCGCGAGAGCCCAGTATTTGCCCCGTGCCGCCATAGCGTCGAGGACTGCGCCGGAATAGGGTCGGCAGTTGCGCGGCAGATCGGAGGTCGTGTTGAAAATTTCCGTATAGTCCACACCGGACAGCGGCATCAGCTGCTCGAGGGTGTTCATGGACCAGCACGGATGCGCGAGGGAGGCAAGTCCGCCGGCTTCATGAATGCGGTCGATCACTTCCTGCGGGGAGGCGGACGCGCGGTTTTCCCGGTCGAGTGCGGGAGCAGAAGCACAGCCGACAGCGACAATATGGAAAATTCCGTCGCGGACGTTTGTTCCCACATCGTATTCGCATCCGCCGAGGATGAGCAGTCCGCTTTCGTGCAGGTATGTTTCGGAGGGCTTCCAGTGATCCGTCAGGGCGGGAAAATCGTATCCGTCGGCTTTGTACAGCGCGATGCATTCCTCCGGGGATTTCCATCCGTCCGAAACGGTTGTGTGCGTATGCAGATTGCCTTTATACCATGTGTTTCCGCTGATATCGGTATACATTGTGTGACAGAACTCCCTTATGACAGCTTTTTCTTGATTTTTTCATACAGCGCGACGATTTTTTTGCGCAGGAAAAACGAAGTGATAATCAGAACGGCGATGCAGAGGAAGAGGATTACCTCCCACCACGGTCTTTCTGCCGCCCATTCAAGACCTGCGATCTTGCAGATTGTGTAGATGATGCACATGATGGAAAACGCCCATGCGTAAGGCCAGATTCGTCCCATACCGGTTCTCCTTTGTGAAATTATTTATTTTTTCCGGAATCAGTCGGCGAGAGAGCCCATCGGATCCCACGGTTCCAGTTCGGTCATTTCTCCGTCAAGCAGAGCCGCTTTTTCGCCGAGGTACTTCTTGTTGACAACAGCCTGATAAACATACAGATCAAACCATGCGTCGGAAGCCATATGATAGCCCGCGTTCGCACCGCCGCTGCCCCAGCTGTTTTCGATCTTCCAGCGGTTCGGTTCGCCCGTTTCTTCGTCGATGTTCACGCCCGTGATGCACATTGCGTGGTTCATCTGGCTGACATGATAGTTGAGCATATCTTCCTTCGTCATGTCCGCGTCCAGACCGGTGACGATTTCTTCATTGAACTGTTCCACGTCCCATGCAGCTTTTGCACCGTCGTTGTACTTGCCGCAGTCGGAGCCGAACCATACGATTTCTCCGTCCTTCAGCTGATCGGCAACCGCTTTCTTGAATTCGTCCATTCTGAGGTTGAGGTAGCATACATCCGCGCCGCCGACGACATTGCCGAGGTACTTGACGGTGTAGGTCTTGTCAAACGGCTTGTCTTCGGTGGGGGCATGGATGATGGAAACGTAGTCGTCGAGGTAATTGCCGATGTACTTTTCCGCGAAGGTGAGGGGAGTCAGACCCTTTTCGACGATGACCTTACCGTCCTTGTTCTTGTATTCAAAGTCGAATTCGGTCGGGGGAACGTCGTATGCCGCGCAGAGGAAGGAGAAGGTCTTTTCGAGCATTTCTTCGCGCAGCGCCTTGAGTTCGTCGCACTTCTTTTCCTGAGCCAGCTTGCGGAGCGCGGCGGTCTTTGCACGGAGATACTTGTTCACGTGCTTGTTGACGTTGCCGGTGTTGGAGGACTGGAAGGTTTCGGGATAGCATACTTTCGGGAGGATGCCGTATTTTTTGACGATGTTCACGAACATATCCCACTGACCGCCGTCATGCACGCCCGTGCCGACGATATGGTCAACCACGCGGGAGTTGTGCGCTTCGTCCGCCGTGTCGATGACGGATTCGATGTAGTAGTTGATTCTTTCAAACTTATCCCAGAAAGCGAGGTAGGACTGGGAGAGTTCAAAGGAATCCACGTTCAGCTTTTTCGCAATGATTTCGCGCAGGACGTTCGTTGCAGCGAAGAGCCAGCAGCGTCCGCTTGCCTGCTGATTGGTGGCAGCCATGGTCTTGATGTCGTTCGAGAAGAAGAACTGCATAGCCTTTGCCTTTTTGGTGAGGAAAGCCATGTCGTTCATGTTGGTCTTGGCGAATACGGGGGTCATTGCCTGACGAACGGCGTCGTCGGTGTGGTACTGCGCGTACTTGGCGAGGTCACAGCACGTGATGGGGGTGGGATTTTTCATGATGGATTCTCCTTTTTGGGGATAAGAATGATGTTGAGGGTTATGCATTGGTTTTGAGGAGGGGCGTGGGTGTGTAACAGTTACATTGGTGAAGATGTAATTTGCGACACATCTTTTAGTATCTTGCAGCAATATAGTTCTTCTTTTTTCCTTTAGCGAGGAAAAAAGAAGCAAAAAAGGAACTTTTTTGAACGCCTGAGTGTTTCGACCTCTGCGGAGGTCGATGAGGGGCGCCGCCCCTTCAAACCCCGCAAACGTTTGAAAAAGTTTGATCCAAACTTTTTTACTTATTAACCTTATACGTGCGTAACCTTATTCCTGCAT
>JAFQLN010000053.1 GCA_017414585.1 Clostridia bacterium
ACGCTCCTACGACCTGCTGGACAGTCTGGGAATCACCTATGCGCGTGTGGATCACGAACACGCAGACACCATGGAAATGTGCGCGCGGATTGAAACCGTTCTCGGTGCGAAAATCTGCAAGAATCTGCTTCTGTGCAACCGGCAGCAGACCGCTTTCTATCTCTTGATGATGCCCGGAGACAAACCGTTCAAAACGAAGGACCTCTCCGCACAGATCGGTTCGGCACGGCTTTCGTTTGCTCCGCCTCAAGCGATGGAAGAGCTGCTTGATATCACGCCCGGTTCGCTCAGCGTTCTGGGACTGGCGAACGACACTGAAAACCGCGTGACCCTGCTGATTGACGAAGATCTGCTGCGGGACACTTCTTTCGGCTGTCATCCCTGCATCAATACATCCAGTCTGGCTATCCAGACGGCGGATCTTGTGGAAAAAATCATCCCCGCACTCCGTCATCAGCCGACTTACGTGAATCTGCCGGTGTATCCCGCCGAAGCATAAAGCAAAACTCCAATGCAGTTTTTTTGGGCTGCACTGGAGTTTTTCTCTGTCGGATTTTTTTGCGCTTTCTTTCGGAGATTGTTATTGAAATCCGTTTCTTTCTGTGCTATAATGAACCGGGAAAGGATTATTTTGTGTTTTTCTTTCCCTCGAAACCGTGGATGAACCCGGTGACATCCGAGGAACACAGATCACCGCCGATAACGCGGTTCTTGTAAACGATCACATTCGCCATGACCGTCCCTTTGTAGTCGGGATAGTTTGTGACCTTGAACGTGTACCGCTTTACCTCCTTGCCCCGGTATTTCGACAGATCCAGTCCCTGACTCGTCTGCAGTTCGTTGTAAGCGTTCATGACCTTGTCAAATTCCCCCGGAATCTTGATGGTGATTTCCTCCGACGGCATGGCTTCCACTTCCCAGCCGAACTGCGCAAGAAAGTTCTTTACATCATCGGCTGTCTTGATTTTTTCGTAATTGTACTGCTCCGTCGCTGCCAGAATTGCCTTGGTTGATGCCGGGGTGTATTCCGGAATAGTCAGAATAATCGTGCAGAGAATTACGAGGGATACGGCGATGACGGAGAAAAACTTCAATGTGTTTGCACGAACCGTACAGATAAACATACTTTGCCTCCTTGTATACATGAAGTCATCCTGCTGTGGCTGTTTCAGTGTATGTCTCCGAGGCTTATGATAGAACACCTTCTGAAAGGAAATACGATATGTTTGAGAATGTTATGAAACTCACCCGCTCCTGCTCCTGCGGGAAAAAGCACAGCCTTCTGACCGATGAATGCGTTGTCGGGCACGATGCGGAAAAAAGAATGCAGATGTACATGGCAGAAAAGCAGTTCCGTGCTCCCGTGATTGTATGTGATGACAATACCCGGGTGTTTGCGGACAGAATCACAGCTGCTGTTCCGGCGCAGATCATCGCTGTGGACGGTCATGCGCACGCAACGGAAGTGTACTGCGGACAGGTGAATGCATTCCTTGAACAGAACTCCCCCGATGTGCTGATAGCCTGCGGTTCCGGTTCCGTGCATGATATCACCCGCTACTGTGCCTTTGAGAAGAAGATTCCGTTCATCTCCTACCCGACCGCTGCGAGTGTGGACGGATTTGTTTCCAGTGTCGCCGCTATGACATGGTACGGTCAGAAGCTTACCTTTGAATCCGCTCCCCCGATTGCAGTGTTCGCCAATCCGGAAGTCTACTGTACCGCACCCGAACGCCTGACTGCATCCGGTGTCGGCGATGTACTCGGCAAATATACCTCCCTGTTCGACTGGAAAGTGGCGAAATCCCTCATCGGAGAGTACTATTGTTCTGAAATCTCCGATCTTGAATACGAAGCCGTGCGCGAGCTGAAAGAAGCTGTCTATGCGCGTGCGTCGATTTCCAAGGAAGCGTACACCACAAAGGTTATGAACGGTTTGCTTCTCTCCGGTCTTGCCATGCAGCTTGCAGGCAACTCCAGACCCGCCTCCGGTGCCGAGCACCATATGTCCCACCTCTGGGAGATGGCACGCATCAATGAAGATACCGATGCACTCCACGGCGAAAAGGTGGCTGTCGGTCTTCTCGCGGTTGTACGCAGATACAAGAGCTGTCTTGCAGCTGGTCTCGATTTTGACCGGATCGCAGACATCGACCTTGAAAAAGTCATGAGCCGTGCATATCTTGAACCTGTTTACAAGGAACTGCTCGAGCCGACACTGAAGGAAAATCTTCCCGGCGGTACCCTGCAGTCGTCCAGTCTTGCAAAGATTGATGTAACCGACCGCGAACGGATTGCACGTGAGATTGCCGAAGCGGATGCGGGACTTCCGTCTGCGGAGGAAATCGAAAAGTTGCTTGTACTGGCGGATGTGACACGCACACCTGCGGATGTGCATCTGCCGGAAGATGATGCATTCATCGAAAAGTCGCTCCGCTTTGCGCCGTATGTACGCAACAGACTGACTCTTCTGAAGGTTATCGCAGCTGCGGAAATAGAATAATATGCATATCCTCCGATTTGCACAGAATCCGGAGGACCGCATGAAGAAAACCTCTCCGGCGGACGAAACTCCGTACAGAGAGGTTTTGTGTTTTCTAAAAAATCAGTCTACAAACTCGAATTCGATATCGTCAATGTGTACAATGTCGCCTTCTTCGCATCCGGCTTCGCGCAGTCTGTCGATCAGACCGGACTTGGTGAGAGAGCGTTCAAAGTACATCATGGATTCGCGGTCATTGAAGTTGACGCGGTTGACAAGTGCATCAATCCAAGCACCTTCGAGATGGAAGGACGCATCGTCCGCACGGCGGATTGTAACATTTTCCACACCGTAGAGGGTACCGTCGTCTTCATCTTCCGGTGTGATTTCGGATTCGTATACCAGAATGGGCGGCAGATCGGTGAGCATATGCGCAATTCTGTCCACCAGAGGCTTCAGTCCCATTTTCTGCGCGGCAGAAATATAAACAACTTCATATCCGCATTCTGCACAGCGTGCTTCCAGTGCAGCGCATTCTTCGCTCAGACCGGGGATTTCGGCAAATTCGTCCTCAGCATTCACGAGCAGATCGGCTTTGTTGGCGGCGATAATGCGCGGACGTGCCGCAAGCTCGGGAGAGAATTTTTCCAGTTCCGCACCGATGGTTTCAAAGTCTTCCACGGGCGTTCTGCCTTCCGTCATGGAAATATCCACAACCTGCACAAGCATCCGGCATCTTTCGATGTGGCGCAGGAATGCATGACCGAGTCCGAGACCTTCCGATGCGCCTTCGATCAGTCCGGGAATGTCCGCCATGACAAAGCCGGATTCACCGCCGGTCGATACTACGCCGAGGTTCGGCTCAAGGGTGGTGAAGTGATAGTCGGCGATTTTCGGTCTGGCGGAAGAGAGCGCGGCGAGAAGGGAAGATTTGCCCGCAGAGGGGAGTCCCGCAAGTCCGACGTCCGCGATCATTTTCAGTTCAAGAATGACCTCGCGTTCTTCACCCGGGAGACCTGCTTTGGCAAAACGCGGAATCTGTCTGGTCGGGGTGGCGAAATGCCGGTTGCCCCAGCCGCCGCGTCCGCCTTTCAGAAGGACAAAATCTTCGTCTCCGGACATATCGTGAATGATTTTTCCGCTCTCGGCATCCCGGATCAGTGTGCCGCGCGGAATGGGAATGATGACGTCCGCACCGTTAGAACCGTGGTATTTCGATCCGGCACCGTCACCGCCGTTTTCCGCGATGAACTTTCTTTTGTAGCGGAATGCGAGCAGTGTGTTGGAGCCTTCGTCGATGCGGAAGATGACATTGCCGCCATTGCCTCCGTCACCGCCGTCCGGTCCGCCCTTCGCAACGTATTTTTCACGCCGGAAGGAAACAACACCGTTGCCGCCGTTGCCCGCTTTTACATAAATTTTGATTTTATCTATGAACATGATTCATCTCCATGGGCGATAGGAAGATTGTTGACTAAGGCGTAGTGATTTGCCTTGTAGTTTTCGATAGCTTTTGCAATGATTGCCATCGCTTCGTCACGGCTGCCGATTTCGTCAACGACTGTGTCCTTGTTTTCGAGCGTTTTGTAAACCGAGAAGAAATGCCGCATTTCATCGAAAACATGGGACGGAAGGTCGTAAATCGTCTGTGCGTTGTTGTAGTAGGGATCGGTGAAAGGAACAGCGATGATTTTTTCGTCCAGACGTCCGCCGTCCACCATCTTGATGACGCCGATCGGATAACACTGTACCAGCGTGAGCGGGACGATTGCTTCCGAGCAGATGAGCAGAACATCGAGCGGGTCATCGTCGTCGGCGTAGGTCAGGGGAATAAAGCCGTAGTTTGCCGGGTAGTGCGTGGAGGTATAGAGAATGCGGTCGAGCTTGAGCAGCCCCGTGCTTTTGTCAAGCTCATATTTGATCTTGGAACCTTTGGTGATTTCAATGACCGCATAGAAGGATTCGGGGGTAATTTTTTCGGGAGAAAAGTCGTGCCAGATATTCATTTTAATCCTGCTTTCCGGGGAGATTGATGCTGCAATTATTCGCCGAACATTTCTTTTGCGAGTTCGGAGAGGATGCCGATGCCTCTGACGATATCTTCATCGGAGGGGGTGGAGTAGTTGAGACGGAAGGAATCGGACGGTGCTTCGGTGTCGCAGTTGAACGCAGTGCCGGGAACGACCGCTACTTTTCTTTCGAGCGCTTTTTTGATGAATTCGGAGCAGTCCGTGCCGTTCGGAAGCGTGCACCAGATGAAGAGACCGCCTTCGGGACGGGTATACTTCACGCATTTCGGCATATGCTTGTCCAGTTCGGACAGCATCAGACCGCACTTTTCGCCG
Source organism: Clostridia bacterium (assembly GCA_017414585.1). The sequence continues at coordinate 4,828 of JAFQLN010000053.1, forward strand.
TAGAGCTTGTTGATGTCAGCGATATGCGCGTCGAGGTCGCGTTCGGTCATGAAGCGGTGGCAGAGCATCTGGAAGAACTGGTTGGTGTGTACGTCTTCGCCCTGCTTGGCAACGACCATTTTCTGAATGAGCGTCTTCGGGCCGCAGACATAACCGATACGCATACCGGCGGAGAGAATCTTCGAGAAGGACGAGCAGTATACAACCAGTCCGTCCGTGTCCATGGACTTGTAGGTGGGGACATCCTCGCCTGCGAAACGAAGCTCGCCGTACGGGTTGTCTTCGAGAATGACAATGCCGTATTTCTTTGCAATTGCATAAACAGCCTTGCGGTTTTCGAGGGTGGAAGTGGTGCCTGCGGGATTCTGGAAGGTGGGGATGACATAGAGCATCTTCGCCTTCGGGGTGTTTTTGATCGTTTCTTCGAGCTTGACGGTGTCAATGCCTTCGTCGGTCAGCGGTACGCCGATGGTCTGTGCGCCGATGGAACGGAAGGAGTTGAGCGCACCGATAAAGGACGGATTTTCGCAGATAACCGCGTCTCCTTCGTTGCACAGAACCTTGCACAGGAGTTCAATCCCCTGCTGACCGCCCGAAGTGATGATGGTTTCGTCGTCGTCCGTACCGATTGCAAACTTTTCGCGGATTCTCGCGGCTACAGCCTGTCTCAGCGGTGGATAACCTTCGGTAATGCCGTACTGGAGCGCTTTCGTGGAGTCGTTTGCGAAAATATCTGCGGAGATTTCAGCCAGTGCCTCTGCGGGGAAGGACAGCGGAGAGGGATTGCCGGCAGCAAAGCTGATGATGGTCGGGTCGGAGAGGGACTTGAAAATCTCACGGATAGCGGAGGGCTTGAGAGAAGCGAGTTTATCTGAAATTCTGTATTCCATAGTTATGATGTTCATCCTTTCGTTTGCCTAATCTTATACAGATAACATTTTACCACAAAAGGCAGAAAAAAACAATAGCTATCCTGCGAAGAATCGGAACGGGAAATTTACGATCTTGTGTATAATCGGTTGAAATCATCGAAGAAATATTGTATAATGACAGCAGAGATTTATAAATATCCGAAAAGGAGAATCATCATGCTTATCAGAAACGGTACTGTTTACGACGCTGTTCACCGCGAACCGTATCAGGCGGATATCCGCATTACAGACGGAAAAATTGCAGAAATCGCACCGGACCTTGTTCCAGCCGAAGGGGAAGAGGTCATCGACGCTTCCGGACTGCGGGTGTACCCCGGCTTTGTCGAAGCGCACGGACATATCGGTCTTGACAACTACGGTATGGGTCCGGTGGGACACGACTACAACGAAATGAACGACCCGATCACCCCGCAGCTCCGCGCTGTAGACAGCTTCAATCCGATGGAAAAGCAGATCAGCATGGCTCTTGCGGCAGGCGTTACCACGATCTGCACAGGTCCCGGCAGCTCGAATGTCGTCGGCGGCACATTTATTGCGGTCAAGACGAACGGAACCTGTGTGGACGATATGATCGTGAAAAATCCGACGGCGATGAAGTGCGCGTTCGGTGAAAACCCCAAGAGATGCTATGCGTCCAAGGGCGTTTCCGCACGTATGACCACTGCCGCAAAGCTCCGCGAAACACTGTTCAAGGCGCGGGAATACCTTGCCAAAAAGGACGCGGCGGGCGACGATCTGTCAAAGATGCCGGGCTTTGATATGAAGAATGAAGCTCTGATTCCCGTTCTGCGCGGAGAAATCCCGCTCAAGGCACACGCACATCGCGCCGACGATATCTGCACTGCCATCCGCATCGCCAAGGAATTCGGCGTGAAGATGACCATTGAACACTGCACGGAAGGGCATCTGATCGTAAAAGAACTACTCCGGGCAGGCTTCCCCGTAGCAGTCGGTCCCACACTCGGCGGAGCGGGTAAACTGGAACTGTTCAACAAAACCTTCGATACGCCCGGTATTCTCGCATCGGCAGGACTGCAGGTTTCCATCATTACCGACGCACCGGTGATTCCCGAAGAATATCTGCCTCTCTGCGCAGGACTTGCCGTGAAAGCCGGCATGGACCCGTTTGCGGCACTGCAGGCAATCACGATCAATCCCGCACGTCACACAGGCATCGAAGACCGCGTCGGTTCGATTGAAGTCGGCAAGGACGGCGATATCGTCATCACGGACGGAGATGCACTGGTCAGCGACACGAAAGTTGCTGCGGTTATCCTCGAAGGCGTTAAGGTGGTCGGATAAGATGGATCTGTCAAAATCCATTGACTTTTTACTGGAAAACGGACGCGATCTTCTCCTGTACCGCCTGCACCGGGATGTTCTCTGCGATCTTACGACGGATATGGAAGAAACGTATCTCGCAAAAATCCGCGAAACGGAGGACTACAGACTTCTTCTCTCGCACATTCACGAGAACGGATACATAGGACGCGGGATGCACTCATGGGAGAAGTTCAAAACCTCCCATCTCGACGACGGAGAAAATGCCGCGCGGTATATTGCCAATACCGGACTGCCGAAGGATACGCAGTTTGTACGCAGATTTGTGCAGGCTTTGCGGGATGATGCCGTGCTGGAGGAAGAGTTTTCCTACTATAACCCCGAAAAAGCCCGCTTTAAAAACCGCAGCATCGGTCTGAACAGCGGCTCATCCCTCGGCGTGCTGACCAATGCCTGTCAGGCGATCATGGGCTATGGGGATGACGATGCGGTGAAGCCGTTTGTGGAAATTTCGTACCGCGCATTCACGAGCCTGCTTGCAGTCGGATCGGTGGATGAACTCACGGATTACAATCCGGAACTGAAGCGCAAGTACAATTATCCGACCATCACGCCGGATACATACTTCCCGTGCCAGTATCATCTGGAAACACTGGCTGCGGCAAAATCGTGGCGTACTCCCGCGTCCGTGCAGCTGCTTGCTGATGCGATCAACCACCACGACAGGATCTGTACGGAGACAACTTCCTTTGCCGTAAAGATCGACGGAAAGCAGGTCGGACCGGGCTGGGCGTATATGCAGCCTTTTCATGCCCTGTCCTTTCCGAACAAAGCACCGAACCACAGAAAAACGCTCACCTGTCTTGCGGCGTGTGTCGGAGAAAAGGCGGATGTGGTGAAAAAGTCCCGCGAAACACTGGAGGAAATGCTCGACGCGGACGGGATTCTGCGCACATCCTTTGACTCGCCCTATCAGAAACGATGCTTCAAGGATAATTTCCGTATCGCGCATCCGTATGCGGAAATCGGACTGGAACCGGATCACAGAAAGGATACCGCTGTCTGGTGCGAACTGACCTTCTGGGCGGTGCAGTTTCTGACAATTCTCGAACGCTTTGAAAAGTAAACTGGAAAACGCCCGATCCAGCAGTCGGGTGTTTTCATTATATACAACAGAAATATCCCTGCAGCGGCATAAAAATAACACTTTGCCACTTGATAAACCGCGCAGAATTTGGTATACTTACTTATTAAGAGTAATCTGCACAAATTTTGAGTATTCAGGAGTACACATGGAAAAAATCATCAAGCCCCGCGGTACCATGGACGTCATGGCGCCCGATGTGTTCGCGTGGAATTATATAGAAAACAAAGTCCGCAGTGTTGCGGAACGCTTCGGTTTTACCGAAATCAAAACGCCGATGTTTGAAGAAATCGGTCTGTTCAAGCGCGGTGTCGGTGAAACAACCGATGTGGTTCAGAAGGAAATGTACTCCTTCACCGATAAGGAAGGAACTGTCTACGCGCTCCGTCCGGAAGGAACCGCTTCCGTTGCCCGTGCCATCATTGAAAACGGCAAAGCAACCGATACGCTTCCGCTCAAGTATTTTTATGTGATTAACTGTTTCCGTTACGAAAAGCCCGAAGCGGGCAGAAGCCGTGAATTTGTCCAGTTCGGCGTGGAAATGTTCGGCGCTCCGAATGCAGGTGCGGACTTTACCATCATCTCCCTCGGTCACGCCGTTATCAAGGAGCTGGGACTTCCGAATATCAGACTGCATATCAACTCCATCGGATGCCCCGCCTGCCGCCCGGCATACAGAGAAAACCTCAAGGCATATCTGCGCGAAAACGCTTCCGAACTCTGCGATACGTGTCTGGACAGACTGGAAGCAAATCCCCTCCGCGTGCTCGACTGCAAGAACGATTCCTGCAAGAAAGTTGGGGAAAACGCGCCGAAGACAGTCGAGAATCTCTGTCCCGAATGTCAGGCTCATCTGGACGAGCTGATTTCCTACCTCGATGCCTGCGGAATCGAATATGTCATCGACCCGCATATCGTCCGCGGTCTGGACTACTATTCGAGAACGGTGTTTGAATTCATCGCCGAAGGCATCGGTGCACAGAGCACAGTCTGCGGCGGCGGACGTTACGATGGTCTGATGGAACAGCTCGGCGGTCCGAAAATGGCGGGCATCGGCTTTGGTATGGGCATCACCCGTATCATTCTTGCCATGAAGCAGGCGGGTATCGAAATTCCCGCGCTTGCCGTTCCCCAGCTGTATATCGCATCCATGGGACAGGCAGCAGCAGTACGTGCGGCAAAGATTACATCCGATCTGCGCGCGGCAGGCGTCAACGCCGACTGCGATATCATGGGCAGAAGCCTCAAGGCACAGATGAAGTACGCTGACAAAATTGCCGCAAGATTCGTTCTCATCCTCGGCGACAGCGAAATCGAAAGCGGAAAAGCTGTGATCAAGGAAATGGAGACGAGCGAACAGACCGACATCGAGCTGGATCAGATCGTCGCGTTCATCCGCTCAAAGCAGGCGTAATGAACAGAAAAGACGGAAAAATATCGGATTTTCTTCGGATGCAGCATGAACTCGCCGTGGAAAAAGGCTGGATCGGAGACAGAACGCCCGAGCACGCGCCGTTTTCTCTCCTGTGGAGCATTGATGAACTGGGTGAAGCCATCGCAATCATCAAGAAAAAAGGTGCGGCGGGGATTATGGAAAACGAAAGCGTCCGTGCGCACTTTACGGAAGAGGTGGCGGATACCTTCATGTATCTGTTCGACATGATGGAATCCTACGGTATCACGGCTGAAGAATTCACGGAGGCCTATGTAAGAAAATTTGAGAAAAATCTCGGAAGGGACTGGCACGAAAACAACGCTATGTACGAAAAATGCGATAAAAAAATCATTCTCTTCGATATGGAGGGCACAATTGTCCACGAACATGAAGCTCTGCCGTGGACCGAACGCCTTCTGGAAGTTCTGAAAAGAACGGAACTGAAGCTGGCTGTTATGACCGACCTTGATGAAGCAAAAGGAAAAGCGATTCTTACGGAAGCCGGAATGGATGCCGATGCGTTTGATCTGTTCATCTCCGCCGCGCACTACGATGAAGCGTTCCGTCGTGCCGCTGAAACATACGGATCAGCCATGAACGAAATCGTTTTCTGCACCGGTTCCGCTGTCGGCATCAAGATCGCGTCACGATGCGGTGTTCTGCCTGTTGCCGTCAGAACGCACTTCAAAGAAGAATTCTATAAAAAAGCAGGCGCCGAATATGTTCTCTCCGATCTCACGGAGCTGACCGATATTCTCGGCTTTGCTGAATAAAAATCCCACTCACACGGAAGGGAAGTGGTCATATGCGGTATAAAGATTATACCGGAACGGATCGAAAAACACTGCCCGCCATTCATTTTGAAAGATACAGATAAAACCAAATAACAACCGAAAGGACTATATAAACCATGGAATCTTTCACCAAAGCAGATAAAAGAACCCACTACTGCGGTACACTCACCGCTGCCAATATCGGCGAAGAAGTGACCGTAACCGGCTGGTGCCAGAGACAGAGAGACCTCGGCAGCCTCATCTTCATCGACCTCCGTGACAGAACCGGTATCGTTCAGCTTGCATTTGACGATGCAACCGACCGTGAAATTTTCGACAAGGCGTTCGGCATCCGCGCGGAATTCGTTCTCGCAGCTCATGGTACCGTCCGCTCCAGAGGTGAAGGCGCGATCAACAAGAATATACCCACCGGTGAAATTGAAGTTTATGTTGACTCTCTCAAGATCCTCACCGCGGCACAGACGCCTCCGTTCGCAATCGTCGAAAAGAGCGACGTCAAGCCCGAACTCAGACTGAAGCACCGCTATCTCGACCTGCGCCGTCCCGACCTGCAGAGAAATATCATCGCGCGTTCCGAAATCGTCAAGATCACCAGAAACTATTTCGCAGACAATGGCTTCATCGACATCGAAACCCCCTGCCTGATCAAGCCCACTCCCGAAGGCGCACGCGACTACCTCGTTCCCAGCCGTGTGCATCCCGGTAAGTTCTATGCACTTCCGCAGTCTCCTCAGCTCTATAAGCAGCTTCTGATGTACTCCGGCTTCGACCGCTACATCCAGATCGCACGCTGCTTCCGTGACGAAGACCTCCGTGCAGACCGTCAGCCCGAATTCACCCAGATCGACCTGGAAATGTCCTTCGCAGATGAAGAAGACATCATCGCAATGAACGAAGGCTACCTCAAGACCGTCTTTGAAAAGTTCATGCATCAGAA
>JAFQLN010000054.1 GCA_017414585.1 Clostridia bacterium
ACCTGACCAACTTCGAGAACTTCGTCGGGCTTAGCGATCTTGTGATCGGTGATCTGGCTGATGTGGATGAGACCGTCGCAGCCGGGAACGATTTCTGCAAATGCGCCGAAGGGCATGAGAGAAACGATCTTGACGTCAGCGGTATCGCCTTCTGCATACTTGTTCGTGAAGATGAACCAGGGATTCATTTCTTCAGTCTTGTAGCCGAGGGAGATTCTGCCCTTTTCGCGGTCGTAAGACTTTACGTAAACGTGGATCTTGTCGCCAACGGAAACAACTTCGCTGGGGTGACGTACTCTCTTCCAGGACAGCTCGGAGGTATGTACCATACCGTCTACGCCGCCGAGGTCAACAAACGCACCGAAGTCGGTCAGAGACTTAACTTCACCGTCGTATTCCTTGCCTTCTGCGATTTCCATCCAGAATGCTTCTTCCTTAGCCTTGCGTTCTTCACGGAGTACGGCGCGGATGGAAGCATATGCTCTCTTGCGGTCGGTCTGCTTGATTTCGATAATCTTGACCTTCTGGGTGGTGCCTACGATGGAGAGGAGATCGCCATCCTTCGGAACGCCGGTAAGAGAAGCGGGGATGAAGACGCGAACGGAGTTGATCACGATGATTACGCCGCCCTTAACTGCTTCAACGATCTTGCCTTCGAGGGTTTCCTGGGTGTCGCACGCTTCAACGATCTTGTCCCAGTTTGCTTCAGAGTCTACTCTGGTCTTGTCAAGGGTTGCGATACCGTCGATATCACTTACCTTGATAACCTTTGCCTTGATAACATCGCCAACCTTGTAGAGAACGTCGAGCTTCGCGGACGGATCATCGGTAGCCTTGTCGTGAACAATGACACCGGTGGTCTTTGCGCCGAGATCGAGATGAATTTCATTCTGCGAAATGGACGTAATAACGCCTTCGACGATATCTCCTGTATTTAAAGTTTTGAAAGATGTTTCGAGAAGTTCTGCAAAGTTTTCCTGCTCGTTCATGGTTTGAAATACCTCCTGTATTAAACTGTACGGCGTCGATGCACCGGCAGTTATTGACACTTTGAAATTGTTGACATCCACGCGGGGACATTCGGCAGGGGACGTGATAAAATAAACCTGTCCGCACCGTTCAGCAGACAGCTCGTACAGCTTCCGTGAGTTGGAGCTGGACGGACTTCCGATGACGATCATCACATCGGACGCATCCGCTAACCGAATTGCTTCCTCCTGGCGCAATTGTGTCACATTACATATTGTATCAAAAATCTTGGCGTTTGGATAGTCCTTTTCAATAAATTTTATACTTTTTTTCCATTCCGCCAAATTTTGTGTGGTTTGTGCTGCCACAGCTATGTATTTTGCACTATTTTTGTCCTTTTGTTGTTCCGCAAGCCATTTTTCTGCCGCCGCGGCATCGTGAAGAACCAGTTTTTCCCCCTTCACGCAGGACAAAATCCCTTCCACTTCGGGGTGATCGGCGTTTCCGGAGAGGATGAAGAGGCTGTTTTCGTCTCCGTGCCGCGCCGCAATCTCCCGCACCCGCGTGACATACGGACAGGTGCAGTCGAGCAGGCGGAAGTTTTCGTTCCGCTGTGCACAGTCTCCCAGTGCCCGGACAATTTCATCCAGCTCCCCGTGCGCACGGATCACAACGGTTATCTCTTCTCCGCGGTCTGCGGCTTCAATCACAGCGGGAATGTCGGCGCGTGTGATTTCCTCCACGCCCTGCGCAAGAATCTGCTCCGCGTAGTGATCGTTGTGGATGATTCTGCCGAGCGTGCAGATCCGCCGTGGAGTTCCTTTGTACCGCGCGATTTCCGCTTCCAGTTCTCCGGTAGCGCGCCTGACGCCGAAGCAGAAGCCCGCGTGTTCGGCAATGGTGATGCTCATGTGTCATCCTCCGCCTTCTGCACAGTTCCGTCGGACAGCTTCACGTATTTCACTTCATCCGCACCGCCGATGCTTTCGTTTTCCGGCGCTTTGCCGTACTTGATTTCACACACGCGGCTGAAGATGATGCGCGATGCGTTCATGTACTCCACCTTCCCGCCGGAGACAAAGCCCATTTCGTCAAAGGGAATCGGTGTTCCGAAACGGACGGTATTTTTCCGAAAAATCCCCGTTCTCATGCGTGCATTGTCGATAAACACGGGCACAACGGGCACTTTCGCATGGTAAGCGATCATCCCGATGCCGTGCTTGATTTCCGTTGTTCTGGGATCCTGCCCGCCGTAACGGTGCCCCTGCGGAAAAATGCCGATCATCTCGCCCTCTTCGAGCATGGCAATCGTCTTCTTGAGACTGCCGACATCCGCGCCGCCTCTGTCCACGGGATACGCCCCGAGTGCTTTGATCAAAGGTGCGAGCAGGGGAATTTTAAACAGCTCCTTCTTCGCCATATAGCGCAGCTGCCTCTTGGATGCCGCCGAAAGGACGAGCACATCCGAGAACGCGGTATGGTTTGCCGCAAGGATGACGCCGCCTTCGGGGACATTCTCCCAGCCGACCGGATGAACACGGTACACCCACGCAACCGTCGGCTGGAAAACCCGATACATAAATTTATAAAAGGAAGTCATGCCTGTTCCGTTCTTTCCAAATACTTGTTCATCAGCCCGATGATGTAGTCCGCGGACTGGTCGATGTCATATCCGTCGTTGCAAAAATACACCGCATCGTCAGCGGCTTTCAGCGGTGCGGCTTCGCGTTCGCTGTCCTGCTTATCGCGTTCGTTGATGGCGCGCAGCACTTCTTCAAACGTCACCTCAATGCCCTTTTCACGCTGTTCCTTGTGCCGTCTTCTCGCACGCTCCTCCGCGCTGGCGGTCATGAAAACCTTCACTTCCGCATCGGGAATGATCACCGTGCCGATATCGCGTCCGTCCATGATCACGCCGCCTTTCTGCGCAATCTTCTTCTGCATTTCGAGCAGGAAGGCGCGGACTTCGGGAATCTTCGATACCGCGGACGCATACAGCGATGCCTGTTCGGTGCGGATTTTGTTCCCCACCGGCACGCCGTTCAGGTACACGCACTGCTGTCCGTCTTCGTAAGCAAGATCAATGTCAATCTTCTCAAGCGTCGCAATGATGCCTGCTTCATCATCGTGCCGAACGCCGTTTTCGATGGAGTAAAGCCCCACCGTGCGGTAAAGTGCGCCCGTATCCACATAAACAAGTCCGGTTTTCGCCGCAACCGCTTTGGCAATGGTACTCTTTCCCGCACCGCTCGGTCCGTCCAGAGCAACGCGGATGTTCTTGTAGTTCATCATCTCAGTCTCCGTTATCTATATAATCTGTATGATACAAAGTTTCCCCTATCCGGTCGGTTTATTCAGCCGACACAGCCGCAGCCGCCGATTCTCCCGCGATTTTCCCGGTCGCAAAGGCAATCTGCAGATTGTACCCGCCCGTGTATGCATCCACATCGAGCAGTTCCCCGCAGGCGTACAGCCCCGGATGATTTTTCAGCTCCATGGTTTTCGGGCTGACCTCGCGCACATCCACACCGCCGGAGGTCACAATCGCCTCATTCACCGGACGGAAGGATGCGGGCGTGATCGGAAAACGGGTGAGTGCTTCACGCAGTGCGGCTCGTTCTTCTTTCGTGATCGCCCCGGTTTTCTTTCTGGGATCAATTCCCGACTGCGCAATCACTTCCGGAATGAGCTTCTGCGGCAAAAGATCCCCGAGGGAATTCACAAAATCACGTGCGGCGTACTTTCCGATATCGGAGAGCAGGCGTTTGTCCAGTTCCTCTTCCGACAGCGCGGGCTTGAGATTGAGCAGGAGTCTGTACGAATCGACCGGATACTTCTGCATATTCGCCGACGCGGACAGCACCAGAGGTCCCGACACACCGAAGTGGGTGAACAGCATCTCTCCCATTTCCGTGTACACCGTTTCATTGCCGTGTACAGCGGTCAGGCGGACATTCTTGAGCGTCAGTCCGGCGAGATGGGAGAAATCCTCCGCTGTCACAACCGGCACAAGCGAAGGCTTCAGCTCCGTAATCTTTACGCCGAGAGAGGCAAGCATCCGGTGTCCGTCCCCCGTCGAGCCAGTTCCCGGATAGGACACGCCGCCGGTTGCGAAAATGACCGCATCCGCTTCGAGCGCATCCGTCCTGCCCTGACAGTGCACGGCAAATTTTCCGTCCTCCGTCTGCGAAACCGCACGCACGTTCATCCCGTACAGAACTTTCACGCCGGCTTCCTTCATTTTCTTCACCATTGCCGCCTGAATGTCCGCCGCCTGATCGGATACGGGGAACACACGGCGGCCGCGCTCCGTCTTCAGCGGTACACCGGCGGATTCAAAAAACGCCATGGTATCCTTCGGAGCAAAGCGGAATACGGCACCGTAGAGGAATTTCGGATTGCGGCTGACCGCTTCAAGAACTTCCTGCGGCGCACAGTCGTTGGTCACATTGCAGCGTCCCTTGCCCGTGATGCGCAGCTTCTTCCCGCAGAAGGGATTTTTCTCCAGCAGCATAACGTCCGCACCTGCAGAAGCCGCCGCAATCGCCGCCATCATCCCGGCAGGACCGCCGCCGACAATCACAATACTCATCCGTTCATCCCGTGCCCTTTCGCGTTCATCTGTCCTTCATGCTCGGAACTGGTGTAGACATGATAATCGTTCCAGACCTGTTCCAGCCGGTCGAGCGTCTCCGCCACTTCGCTGTGCTTCTTTTTGCCGATGTAAGCAATCATGGCATTGATCACCGCCATGGGCGCAACGAGGGAGTCCACAAACGAGACCATTTCACTTTTCGCAACCAGCGCGGCATCGGCATGGGGAATGATGGGCGAGGACATACTGTCCGTAATGGCTACCACCTTTGCGCCGGTCTTCTTCGCGTATGCGGTGGCATTCACAATCCCCGTGGTGTAGCGTGGGAAGCTGATGGCAACGAACACATCATCCTCGTGCACTTTCATCAGGTGCTCGAAAATCTCACTGCCGCCTGCCGGACGGATCAGCCGCACGTTTTCAAACAGCAGACCGAAGTAGTAGTTCATAAACTCCGCCAGCACCGCCGACGAGCGCATCCCGAGGATATAGATATTCCGTGCGCCGAGAATCATGTCAACGGCACGCACAAATTCCGCCCGGTCAATCGTGTCCATCGTGGACTTGATGTTTTCCATATCGGCATCCAGACAGTACGGGAGAATCGCGTCCTCCTCCATCCGTCCGTTCACGGATGAAACGCGCTGTACGGAGGTCAGACGTACCCGGACAGCTTCGCGGATCTGTCTCTGCAGCTGGGGATAGCCGTCAAACCCCATTTCGTTGGCAAAGCGCACAACGGTCGATTCCGACACGCCGACCTCACTGCCGAGTGCGGAAGCGGTCAGATACGCCGCCTTGTCGTAATTTTCGGTTATATATCGCGCAATGAGCTTCTGCCCTTTTGAAAGCCGGGGCATCGCCTCGTCGATCTGTCGGATCAGGTCACAGTTCCTCTTTTCCACACGCAGTCTTCCTCAGCCTTTCCAAGTATAACTGATATATTATATCAAATCCGCCGCCGCAATTCAATCCTAATTTGTGAACGAACACACAAATCCGTATTTTGCCTCCTGCCCGCGGACGCTCCCCGCAAAAAGGAACTGTCGCAAGTATAAAAGTTTTGGTCGAGCTTTTTCAAAAGCTCGCAGGGATCCAAGGGACAGCGTCCCTGGTCGAGGCTCGCAAGCCTCGAAACTCCCAAGACTTCCGAAAAAGTTCCTTTTTTGCTTCTTTTTTCCTCGCTAAAGGAAAAAAGAAGAACTATATTCCTGCAAAATACTAAAAGGCGTGTCGCAAATTACACTTTTCAATGTAAATGCGACACGCCTTTCTGATCAAACCGCCGAGCGGCTCTGTTTTCATTTGTCTTTCTTCTCCGGAACGATGAGACCGTATGCGCCGGCGTTTCTCTTGTAAACCACGCAGGTTTCGCCGCTGTCGGCATCTTCGTATACATAGAAGCTGTGACCAAGGAGATTCATCTGCAGAATCGCTTCTTCCGCTGTCATCGGCTTGAGGGGGAAGCTCTTTGTGCGGATATCGAAAACCGCTTCTTCCTCCACTGTGATATCGCCGTGCGTTACTGCCGCTTCCGCCGCCGCAAACGAAGTCTTCATTCTCTTTTCGAGTCTGGTCTTGTTCTTGCGGATCTGTCCTTCAATCGTGTCTACACAGCGGTTGAGGCTGGTACGGAAATCGGCTGTTGTCTCCTCCGCGCGGAAGAGAGTTCCCACAACTGAGATGGTAATCTCCATGCAAGCATTATCCCGGATCTTCTTGAGCGTGACCGTGGCGTCCGCACCCTGCGGGAAATAACGGTCAAACTTTGCCAGCTTCTTCTCAATGAGAGCCTTCATGTCGTCGTATACGTTGAGCTGTCTTCCGATAATGTTAATGTTCATGATCGTACCACCTTTTCTGGAATTTTCCTTCGGGATTTTTTCTTTCCCCCTCCGGTACTGTTATTATACCATATTTTCTCGAAAAAGATATATATATTTTGTGAATTTTTGCTTTATTTTCTTTGTTTTTCATCCACTTTTTATACAAATCCACAACACGCCGCCGTGCGTTCTGCTTTCCGGACATCCTATCGGACAGCAGAAATTCCGGCGCGCATATTTATACGCTGTTTCGCGGCGAATATGCACTGAAAAACGGTACTGTACGCACGTTTCTGTAATATTTATATAATTTTTCACGCATCGGAATGAAAGAATTTTGTGCATCCAGAAATTGACACATACGGCAAAGCATGATATAATGATACTATATCGAACGCCGGAAGATCATCCTGTCGGGAATAACCGCGGCGCTTCGGGTCAAATCATACTGACAGGACCGCAATACATCCTGTCCGAGGAGGATTCCCATGAGAGAAAAATTAAGATGTGCCGTGATCGGCGCAACCGGTATGGTCGGTCAGAGATTCCTGACCCTTCTTGAAAATCATCCCTACTTCCAGGTAACCGGCGTTGTAGCAAGTCCCCGCACCGCAGGCAAGACCTACGAAGAAGCTGTCAGCGGCAGATGGAAAATGGCTGCCCCGATCCCGGAAGAAGTCAGAAAGATGGTCATCATCAACTCCGAAGCCATTGATGAAGTCAAGAAAATCGCGGATTTCGTATTCTGCGCAGTCGATCTGCTGAAGGATGAAACCCGTGCGCTGGAAGAAGCATACGCAAGAGCCGAACTGCCCGTAATCTCCAACAACGCCGCAAACCGCTGGACGAGCGACGTACCGATGGTCATTCCGGAAATCAACCCCGAACACCTTTCCGTCATCGCAAGCCAGAAGAAGCGTCTGGGCACCAAGCGCGGCTTCATCGCCGTCAAGCCGAACTGCTCCATCCAGTCCTACGTTCCCATGCTTTCTCCCCTGCTCAAGTACGGCATCAAGGAAGTCGTCGTCACAACCTATCAGGCAATCTCGGGCGCCGGCAAGAACTTTGAAACATGGCCGGAAATGATCGACAACGTCATTCCCTACATCGGCGGCGAAGAAGAAAAGAGCGAAAAGGAACCGCTCAAGATTTGGGGCGAAGTCCGCGGCGATGCGATTGTTCCCGCAGAAAACCCGAAGATCACCGCACAGTGCATCCGCGTTCCCGTAACCGACGGTCACACCGCAGCCGTATTTGTCAAGTTTGAAAACACCCCGCCGAAGGAAACGATTCTCGCAGACTGGGCAGGTTACCGCGGTATGCCGCAGATGCTCGAACTTCCCTCCGCTCCCGAACAGTTCATCACCTATTTTGAAGAAGACAACCGTCCGCAGATCAAGCCCGACCGCGAAATTTACAACGGCATGGGCATCACAGTCGGCAGACTCCGTCCCGATACCGTTTATGACTACAAGTTCATCGGTATGTCGCACAACACCCTTCGCGGTGCAGCCGGCGGCGCTGTCCTTATCGCAGAACTGCTGTATAGACAGGGATACCTCGACTGAAAACAAAAAAATGTCCGATCCGGGATCATTTTCCAGATCGGACATTTTTTATGTCAAACAAGTTTTTCTGCCCACAATTACATATGATTTTCAACTGTTTCATGCCACTTGCACTCAAAACTGCACACCGATATTGGCATACCGATAAATTGTACATCAAATTTCAATGTCGGCTCCACTTCTGTTTCAGCATTGTGAATTCTGAAGCTCAGCTGCCATCCATTATCTAAAAACATCTCCACTGTATTGTCACTATCCGGTCTGAAGGCAAGTTCGATGATTCTTGTCGGCATTTCAATGAGCGGCACTGTGAATGCTGCCACTTTCTTTTCGGCAGGCTGATTTAAAGTTCCGTACATATTGAAGGTCCTAATAATAGTCACTCTCTGTTTATCCTTACTGATTATTTTGTAATAATCATTTGTACCGATTAAATGCTCAATGATTCTCCTAGGCAAAGCCGTTTCTTCCTGATAAGCTCGCTTTACTTCTTCTATGAACGCCTGCAGAAGAGGAGTATATATCCGCGAACCCTTTTCAGAAATTTCAGACCATTTCTTTTTATTCGTTTTTTCTTCTTTTAGATATTGAAAAATCGGATTCACCGCATCCCAGTATATCTGACTGCACGGTATGGAATACCATTCATAGCCGAAATCAAGCTGATGACTCAATCTGCTGTGCTTAACTGCTTCATGATTATGTTTGATGCTTAACCCGATTTCCCATCCATTTTCATTGTTCTTTATTACAAGATCGCGAACATCTCCCTTTACGCCGCTCTTATCATTCTGAAAAGCCAGCGTCAACTGTGTCTCCTCAAACATCAATTTTGGCTCAAGTTCTAAAAGCGTACAGATTGCCGCTTCTGCTGATATCACATATGTATCCTGCATTTCTTGTTCGAGTTTATTCCACGCTCTAGCATTTGCAGCAAAACCGGAATTATCCACAATCTCTATTTTCCTGTAGGTCTGCAAAACGTGTTTCATCGTCTGCATCCAGACATATTCATATGCTCGTCCCTGATCATTGCTTTTATTTTTTTCTTTTTTCCTATTATCCACCTTTGCATCCATGACCTCGTTATCAACAATAACTTCTGAGCCTCTTCCCTCCAGATATTTTTTTATTGCACATGCGATTTCATAAGCGAGAGGTACTGGAACCGCATTTCCGATCATTTTATAAGCGTCATTGATATCTTCATATATAAACCTGAAATCATCCGGAAATCCCTGAATTCTTGCAATTTCACGGACAGTCATACGTCTGTACAGCTTCTCGCTTCCTTGTGCGAAAATACATTGATTCTCTCCCACTTTAACCATTTTTGGAGCCTGCGGATGAATCTGACACTGTCTGCCGGATGCCTGAACTGTAAATGCCTGTTCATCCCACCCCTTCACACGATTTCTACTCATAAAAATCGGTGAATATGAGCCAACATAATACTCATTATTATTGACAGAATACGGATTATGATGATTCTTTTCCGCAGCAGGAACCGCAGTATCCTGCAAATCCCATATCACATCTCTTAAAGTACGTTTTTTCGCATCATCCTTCGTTGACCCTCTCGGGAAACCAAATTCAATTTTTAAATCCTTTCGGAATCCAATATAGAAAACCCGTTTTCTTTCTTCTGCCGTCCCATAATCTTTCGCATTAACCAGATAGAAATAGACATCATATCCTGCTTCATCAAAAAGCGACAGGATACTGTGAACTGCAGAAGAATGTCTGGAAGCGAGCATTCCGCTTACATTTTCCGCCAAAAAAAATTTCGGCTGAAAATCTTTTAATATTCTGACATACTCATAAAACAACTGTCCTCTTGTATCTTTAATCCCCTTTAAAGAACCGGCTTCAGACCAAGATTGACATGGTGGTCCTCCAATAATACCAGCGATTTCCCCATCAATAAATTGTTCTATATCCTGTTTTTTTATCTTCCGTATATCTTCTTCTATCAAGTGCGTCTTTGGATGGTTGACCCTATAGGTTTCCCATATCGTTTCATCATACTCATTTGCTACTGAAATCTCGAATCCTGCTCTCTCAAACCCCAGATCAAGACCTCCACAGCCGCTGAACAAACTGATAATTTTCACTCTATGATTCCCCCGTTATTCTAACTGCTATATATAAAGTATTATATGCAAAAACGATAGAATTGTCAATATTATTCTCAATCCTCCCGCATCCGCATCACGCTCATCAGCAGAACCGGCGCAAGAATCATGCCTCCCACGCCGCCGAGCTTGAGTCCCGCGAACAGTACCGCCAGTGCCACAAACGGATGCACCCCCGTCATGCGTCCGATTACCCGCGGCTCGAGAAACTGCCGGACAGCGTACACCACGCCCTGCAGGATGAACAGCGATACCGCGCGCCGCATCTCCCCCGTCAGCAGGCACCACAGCGCCCACGGAACGAGCACAATGCCGCACCCGAACAGGGGAAGCGCATCGACTGCGGCAGTCAGAAATGCCAGTGCGAGCGGATTGTCCGCGCCGATCAGGGAGAAGCCCGCTGCCAGTTCCGCAAACGTAACCGTTGTCAGGAACGCATACGCCCGCAGATATGCAAAAACCGCATCGCTGAACCGCCCGAAGGAACGTGCAATCCTCTCCACCCGGTCCCCGGATGCAAAACAGCCGATCACCGCACGCACGCTCTTCCCCACACCGTCCATGTCCGCTGTCAGATACAGAAACGCGATCACGGCAATCAGCAGCGACATGATCCCGCCGGGAAAGCCCGTCACCATCGACGAAAACACCCCCGCCGCCGTACTGCCCAGCTCCCCTGCCGCCGCACGGATCGCGCCTGTGACGATCTCCTCCATCTGACCGCTGCCGGATATGTCTCCGATCATGGAAAAATGCGTCCGCAGTGTCTGTGTGAGTGCACCAACCCTCTCTGCCGCCTCTGAGACTGCTCCTGCGGCACGTTCCGGCAGAAGTTCCGCAATACTGCACAGCTGTTCCCAGAGTCTGCCGGAAAGCGACGACAGCCCGCAGACCGCTGCCAGGCAGACGAGTATTCCCCATACCGTGCATCCCGTCTTTTCGCGCACCCTGCACAGCCGGCTCAAAAACACCCCTGCCGGACGGATGAACCGCGCCGCCGCATAAGCCGCCGCAAACGGAAAAATCACCGCCCCCGCCGCTCCGCGCACACGTTCCGACAGAAGCAGTGCCGTCAGCGCTGCCAGAGCGATCACCCAGAACATCCGCCCCGTCTTCTTTTCCTCCATCTCCGACCTCCCACATAACTTTATTACATAGTATTCCCGCACATCGGATTTTCTTCCCGCTCCGCGCATAAGGAACGGCAAAAACAGCAGGAAATTTCTGATAGTTATTTTTAAATTTTCCGCAGAATACTTTACTTTTTCCCATGTATCTGCTACAATATAAAATGCAAATCCTTGAAGGGAGATCAAACCATGTTTACAGAAAACTATGCAGGCGGCGTTTTTCTCAGCTTTGAAAACCCGCTCACGCTTTCCGATGAAGTGAAGGCCAAACTGATCGAAAAATGGGATGCAGCCAACGAAGACGGCGAAGTGGAAGATCTCATCGCCGAAGCGGAAGCGATTGCAGCCCCCAAAGGCTTCATTATGCCGACTGACATCGACGAAATTGGCGACGGTTATGTTGTCTTGAACGGCATCCGTTTCAAGAGCGTCCTTCTCGCAGATAAGCTCGCACCCGCATACGAAGCCGGATCCAAAATCTACTTCTTCACCATGACCTGCGGAATGGAACTGCACGAATGGGCAATGGCAAACCCGGACGTTCTTCTCAAAGGCGTAGCGGAAGATATCTGCCTCACCTACCTCAGCATCGCAGGGCGTGCTCTCCGTCAGTACGTACAGGACAATTTCTACGCGGGCAAGCATTTCTCCGCCATGAACCCCGGTTCTCTCCCCGCATGGAATATCCGCGGACAGGTTCCGACGTTTGAACTGCTCGGCGAAGGCGCGGTCCGCTGCGGCGTGTCCATCGGCGAATCCATGCTCATGACGCCCTTCAAATCCGGTTCCGGCGTTTACTTTGAAACCGCGCACGATTACGAAAACTGTATGTTCTGCGACAAGCTCGACTGCCCCAACCGCCGCGCCAAGTACACAATGGACTATCCGGCAGCACAGGAAGTATAAATTCTCAAAAATCACGCAGACTATCGGCATCACAAACCCGATATAACACAGAATAGAAAGGAACTCCGTATGAAAACCACTTTCATGAAACGAATATTCACCGTCCTTCTCGTCTGCCTGTCCGTGGGCGCACTCTTCACCGCCTGCTCCGGCAACAAGACCTCGGACGGGGGCGGAGATTTGGGTGAAACTGTTATGGTACAGATTGAAATGGAAAACGGCGGCATCATCAAGCTCGAGCTTTATCCCGAAAAGGCTCCCATCACCGTCGAAAACTTTGTCTCTCTCGTTAAGGAAGGCTTCTATGACGGGCTCATCTTCCACCGCGTCATCAAGGACTTCATGATTCAGGGCGGCGACCCGGAAGGCACCGGCATGGGCGGCTCGAAGAACAAGATCAAGGGCGAATTCGCTGTCAACGGCGTGCAGAACGACATCTCCCACCTCCGCGGCGTTATCTCCATGGCGCGCAGCCAGAAGTATGACTCCGCATCTTCGCAGTTCTTCATCTGCCACGCGGACTCCACCTTCCTCGACGGACAGTATGCCGCATTCGGCAAGGTTATCGAGGGCATCGAAGTTGTGGATGAAATCGCTTCCGTTCCCACCGGCAAGAACGACCGTCCGAAGGAAGACGTTGTGATCAAGTCCATCACCCTCATCGAAGAATAATTTCTCCAAATCATAACAGCAGATCGTACCAAAACGGTATGGTCTGCTTTTTGTTTTGCCGGAGCCGGTATTTATTTTGATATTTTTCTAAATACTATTGACAAAAAGTATTTAGACAGTTATAATAATACTCAGAAAGGAGGTGTCCGTTATGACACAGAACTACTTACCGAAAGACGCGGCGGATTACCCGAAAGTCTCCGCAGCACGAACCTTCATGGTCGAAACCGCGCTGAAATACGCCGGCGAATACGAAACCGAACTGCAATCCCTGCCGAAAGACGCAGGACTGCAGAAAAAAATCCTGTCCATCCAGAAGCATATGGCAGAACACTGCGCCACATTCGCGGCAATGGGCTTCAATCAAAGCACATGGAGCGAGCAGATCACGCTCTGCAAAAAACGCCTGAGCCATGCAAATCTCCTCGCACCGTATGAAGAAACTCTCAGCACCCTGAACGAAGACGAACGCTTCACCTTCATCCTGTACGTCCATGCAAACTGGCTGCTGCACAACGCCTTCATCGACAAACACCTCGCACAGCTCCAAACCGCCCGCGCCAACGGAAAGCCCGAAGCAGCCTTTGAAGACCGCATCATCCTCGGCACCGTCTATACCGTCTGCCGCGCGTGGCGCACATGGTGGAAGGAAAACGGCACCGCAGCGTTCGATTTGTACACGTATGAAGACAGCCCGTGGGAGGACAACGCATGAGTGAACGAGATGCTGTCACCATCTTCAAGGCACTGGGAGACCAGTCCCGGCTGTCCATCGTGCGGATGCTTCTTGAAGGGGAATCGTACGTCGAGCTGATCGCCAGCCGGCTGGAACTGACAAGCGCAACGGTCAGTCACCACCTGAAAAAGCTGGAAAGCGCCGGACTGGTCGAGTGCCGCCGGACACAGTTCTATATGATCTACTCCCTCCGGCGCGAAATCCTCACCGAAAGTCTCGAAAGCCTCATAGGAACGCTCCCCGTCCCCGACGATGACACGAAATATAAACAAGCTGTCATCGACACATTCTTTGTGTACGGACGCCTGACAGCGCTTCCCGCACAGCGAAAAAAACGCGAAGTGGTGCTGAAATATATCCTCGAGCCGCTGCAGGAAAACGGGCATGGAAAAGCCTACACGGAAAAGGAAATCAACGAACACATCCTGCGCTACCACGACGACTACTGCACCATCCGGCGCGAGATGATCGCGTTTGGGCTGGTGAAGCGGGAGCATGAGACTTACATCATTCTATAAGAAAAAAGCGCACCTGCCGGACAATCCGCAAACGGACAGTCTTCCGGAAAGTGCGCTTTTCTTATTTCGTTCACGGGTAAATCGGCAGTACATCACCGCTAGCTGTATCCAGTCTCAAATAATACAGCTTAGCAAAAGCGCCGCCTGCCTCCGGATGGACATCATATGATGTATAAATCACATATCTGCCGTCCACCACCGCCGCTACATCAATATACAGTGCATCCTCCGGCACAGGCGGATTTTCAATGATCTCCGTATCTCCGCTCATCATATCTTTTTTTGCGACAACCACACCGACCTGTCTGCCTTTTATCACCCCGCGCTCTTCCCATTGCTCTTCCAGAATTTCCTTCGTCCAGATAAATCCGCTGTCATAATAAAGAATCGCGTCATTGCTCCTGATGATATGTGTTTCGGCTTTCTCTCCTGTGTATACGAGAAACATGGCACCCTCATACGGCAGCCAATACCCGCCGGGATCATCAACCGCCTTTTCGTAACACGGAATAACCACGGGATTCCGATTACAAAGATCCGTTCGCACGACATCATCATTTCCTACATTTTCCCAGAAAGGGCTTTCGTTGAAAAAACCGTAATAATTCCAGATATACCCGTCACGGACAATCAGTTCCGTATATCCCATGTAAAGCCCGAGATCCTCTGCACTGCCTTTTCCGTCACTTCGGATTCTGAACAGTCTTGTCTCTGTAACCGTATCTCCGTCCTCATCCTTCTTTTCCGTACCGTCGTCATACACCGGAGCCTCGCTGTAATAATAAATCCATCCGTCGGAAAGGGCGATATCAATACTAAAGGGATTGCTGAAAAAATCATTATGATTCACCAGCTCCGTCAGTTTTCCCGACGGAATATGATAAGCATTCAACCCCAGCGCCGGCGCGTCCATTTTCTTCATTTTATCAGCGGTATGATCATATACATCAACCACCGTGTGCTGATTGCTGAGCAGAAAAATGTTTTCTCCGTCCGAAACCACATCTCCGTAAATAAAGCTGCTGCAGTAATACGGGCATGAAACCTCATGAAGATGCGAACAAAGCTGATCAGTACACAAAAGCGTGCTTCTCAGTGAATACGGATTCACGCGGCAGGTCCATGTATTACCGTCAAAATCGAAATCAAGATACAGATAATCCGACGAAGGATCAAAATCTGCGGGCACTTCGTCATCCAGCCATGTATATTCATATACTTTTTCTTCAGGAATATATGTATATTCCGGCAATTCATGAATCGGCACACCCGCATCACAGGCACAAAGAAAAAAAGCAATGATCACAATCCACAATTGTTTCATAATACACCCCGCACTTTTCTTTACTTATGTAGATTATACCACACAACTCTTCTTCTGTCAAGCAAAAATCCCACCCGCCCGACGGTTCTGCACCATCCAGCAAGTGGGATTTTCTATATCCTATCAGAAAGCGCACAAAACTGCACAATCCACTCCCCTGCCCCAGTATAAAAGTTTTGAGGGAGGGGCGCGGGGA
>JAFQLN010000055.1 GCA_017414585.1 Clostridia bacterium
TCATCTCTGAAGTTATTCGGCATCTTTTCACCTGCTGTCTGTCTTTCTATCTTTCTATTATACAACAAACTTTATTCTTTTAATGGATAGTTTGTAAATTTTCGCCCAATATACTTGTAATTGCACTGCAAAAACAATAAAATAGTATTATCACAAAGTGATCACATACCCACAGCAAAAAACCAACGGAGCGTGTATGAAATTCAAAGAATTCTGGACAGAAAACAAAAAAATCATCGGGAAGCTGATTCTGAACCAGTTCGGTGCGACTTTCCTCGGCATCATGGTTATCACAGCAGCATCTGCAGCAAAAGATCAGCGCGCATGGCTGATGCTCTTCGCCAGCTGCTTTGCTTCCCTGTTCTATCTCTTTCTGATTTATAATGTCATCTGGGAACGCGGCGGGCAGGACCGAATCAAAGTCGATGCAGGACGTGCGCACCGCAAGCCGCTGACAGGACTGTGGATTTCCCTTGTCGCGAACATCCCGAACTTTATTTTCGCGGTCATGGTCCTTGTATCCAATCCCTTCAAGGAAATGGATCCGCCGCAGCTCTGGGCTGTTACCGTTAATGTCACCGGCCGCGCGCTGTGTCTCCTCTGGGAAGGCATGTATGCGGGATTTGTATCATATTTCTCCCCCCGCAATCCGATTATCCATCTTCTGTACATCTTCCCTGCGATTGCGGTAACGACCTTCGGTTATCTGCTCGGTCTCTCCAACCGCCGCATTCTTGCACCGTTTGAACTCAAGCAGCCGAAGAATCAGACCAAGAAGTAAATCAAAAACAGAACATTCATCGGATAAAAGTGAAGAAGCCGACAGATTCTCCGGGCTTCCTCACTTTTTCTTTTGTCCGCTTCCGATTCTCTGAACCCATCCGACAATCTGTCCCGACAAAATCACCGTGAGCAGGGAGTACAGAATACGCCGGAGAGGAATATACGTCAGCGAAAGCGCCAACACGATCAGATCGGATACCAGATACACCCGCTCGATGCTCGTTTTCATGATCTTCGACAAACTCATCGCAAGAGCATCGTCCCCTGTCGGAGCACCGCCCGCACGAACTGCCAGACCAACGCCGACACCGACAAATATCGCTCCGAGAACAGCCGCTGCGAGAGGATATTCGGCAATTGCCGGAAAGAGCGGATCGAACTGTTCGGCAGCTGCATAAAACAAAGAAAAACCGCTGCCGGACAGAATTGAATATAGAATAAATTCCCTTCCGAGTGTCCTGCATCCGAGAAGGTAGCAAAGTATATTCATGATCAGTCCGGTGAGTGCGGGAGAAAGACCGAACCACTGATGAAAGAACAGTGTCAGTCCGAGCACACCGCCCTCCGTCACGCCGGACAGAGCATGAATGTTGTACAGCCCGAATGCAAGAATTGCCGCGCCTGCAAGAGAGAGAAGGACCCGTCTGCCTTCCGGTTTCGGAAAAAACTTTTTCATGAATCTCCCCCTCACATCGGCTTGAAGCTCCGGATAATGGCAAGAAAGGATTCGCCGTATTTTTCCGCCTTCACCTTACCGACACCGGATACTGTAAGAAATTCATCCATATTTTTCGGCATCACCGCACACATATCATACAGCGTCGCATCCGTGAAGACAATGTACGCCGGCACACCCAGATTCCGCGCAATCCGTCCGCGCTCCGCTTTCAGCTGTTCCAGCAATCCACCGCCGGAAGTGACTTCTCCGGAAACCTTCTTTTTCGGTTTCTTGACAGCCTGCTCCGCCGTCATCGGTTCTTTCATGAAAACGTGAACACCGCCGGTAAGAATCTCGCGTGCTTTCGGCGTCAGGGAAGGAATGCGGTAAACCGTACTTTCCTCCACCGTGAGATACCCCTGCATCCGCAGTTCGCCGATGATCTGCCGGATATATTTTTCAGTCGCACCGCGCATGATGCCGTAGACGGACAGTGCATCAAGATTGTGCTTTTCGATCTGCTCCGTCATGGATGCACGCAGAACTGCTGCAATGGTTGTCGCGCCGTAAGTATTGTTCGTTCTTGCTATACAGGAAAGAACTTTCTGCGCGTCCGTCGTGATATCCCTGACGTTGAATTCCCCCGTACAGTTGGAACAGTTCCCGCAGTTATCGGATTCCACCTCTTCTCCGAAATAACGAAGAAGAAAGGCACGCAGACATCCCATTGTCCGGCAGTAATCGGTCATTTTTGCAAGCCGGTCAAACTCCTGCCGCTGAAGCATCTGCTGTACCTCCGGCGTTACACCGGGCAGCGGTTCTGTTTTTTCGATCAGAAACCGGTTGAGAACAATATCCGATTCGCTCGCAAGCAGAACGCATTCCGCTTCTTTTCCGTCACGTCCGGCTCTTCCCGCTTCCTGATAGTAACTTTCGATATCTTTCGGCATATTATAATGAATAACGAACGACACATTCGATTTGTCAATGCCCATGCCGAATGCGTTCGTTGCCACCATCACTTCACATCGGTCATAGATAAAGTCATCCTGTGCTGTGTGTCTGGCTTCATCGGTCATCCCTGCATGATAGGCAGATGCCGAATATCCGTTTTCCGATAATAGGCGGCTGACTTCCTCGACAAGACTGCGCGTACAGCAGTAAACAATCCCGCACTGCCCCTGATACCGTTCCCGCATCAGCTTCAGAAGTTCCGTACTTTTTGATCCTTTCGTTGTGGGGATCACTTCAAATGCCAGATTCGGACGGTCAAAGCCTGTCGTCACGGTAAACGGATCATCCAGACGCAAAAGCTGCGCAATATCATTTTTGACCCGCTCGGTTGCGGTGGCTGTAAAAGCGCCGACAACGGGACGGTACGGCAGACTGTCCACAAAATCCGCAATGCCGAGATATGCGGGACGAAAATCCTGTCCCCAGCCGGATACACAGTGCGCTTCATCCACAGCAATCAGGGAAATATTGATTTCCGAACAGCAGGCGAGAAATCCCTCGGACTGCAGCCGTTCGGGGGCGATGTAAATGATTTTATATACCCCGTCCCGCATATTCCGGAGAACCTTGAGGTACTGGTTGTATGTCAGTGAGCTGTTGATGTACGCCGCTCGGACACCGGAACCGATAAGCGCTGCAACCTGGTCCTTCATCAGCGAAATGAGGGGCGAAATCACAAGCGTCACGCCGTCCGAAAGCAGTGCGGGAATCTGATAACACACGGATTTTCCGCCGCCGGTAGGCATGATCGCCAGAACATCCCGACCATCTGCAAGTGCGTCGATAATCTCTTCCTGCCCTCTGCGGAACTGCTCATGTCCGAAGACTTCTTTTAATATCTGATACTTGTTCAACATTCTGTTTCCTGTCTGTTTGATTCTCTTATGATTATACTCTGCCGTCATGGAAATGTCAAGAAGCGCGGCATTGCCTGCTACGGCAACAGCATTTACTTATATATGAAAATTTGAAGTTGAAGGTATATCTGTCAGGTGTCCGTTCGGTCTGCACCAAAGCCTTCCCCTGAATGAACTTTGTTCATTCTGTGGGGAAGGTGTCACGAAGTGACGGATGAGGAAAAAAACAGGCAATTTGGTATTCTATACCTGCGTAGGCTGTTCTCTATACCTGTGTTAATGGTATTCTATACCTATAAAATTCCACCCAAATTTCACATTTTCACCCTCATCCGGCAATATTCCGCATTTTCAATGCGAAATTTTGCCACCTTCCCCACAAGGGGGAAGGCTTGGTTCAAATCTTTTTTTCACCTGACAGACTTCTTGTTAACTTCAAATTGTATTTCTAAAGTAAATGCTGCTACCGCGCATTGCCTGCGATGAACAGAAGCTGCCGCAGAGTGAGAAGTACACACCCGCACAGCAGCTCCGGATTATTTTTTCTTCGCGGTGATATACCAGCGTTCACTTTCCGGTACAGGTTCACTGAAACTGTAATCTGCCGAGACATTGACCAGTTCCAGTCCGCATTTTTCAAGCGCATTTCTGACAGACCGCAGTCCGTATGCGCGTTCCCGTTCGACCCCGTCCGTCCGGCTCCATGAACCGTCTTTGTTTTCTTCATACACCGTCAGGCAAAAATCAACGACATCCCCCTTCGCATTCAGACGGTTGCGCCAGCAGCACATAACCCCGTCATCTTCGAGGATGTAGTCGCGGTCTGCGTAGGTTGTCTTGAATTTATACGGCGTATTGAGGTCGAACACAAACAGCCCGCCCGGATTGAGATAGTTGGAAACGAGCGAGAAGCAGGCAAGCAGCTCCTCTTTTTTCTCCAGATGGTTGATTCCGTCAAGACAGCAGACAACCGCGTCCACCGTACCGTACAGCTCAAACGAGCACATATCTCCGCATAGGAACAGCACGGACGAAACGCCCTCCTGGCGCAGACGCTGATCTGCCACGGCAAGCATATCTTCCGAAAGATCGAGTGCTGTCAGATCGTAGCCCCTTTTGGCGAGCTCCAGCGTCATGCTTCCCGTCCCGCAGCCGAGTTCCAGCACGGACACCGGTTTCGCGTCCGCGTATTTTTCAAAGCACTGTCCGATAAAATCCGCCCATGCCGCGTAATCCACGGTATCGTTCAGGCGGTCATACACCGGAGCGAGTACACTGTATCCGTCAAGCATCGCCGTTCTCCTCTCCGCTGCAGCATTCCACGGGCGGCTTCACTCCGGCAGCATCGAGCTTGGCAAGCACATCCGCATATCCGCCAGCACCGTATTTCAGACAGCGGTTGATACGGCTGATCGTTGCGGTACTGAGACCTGTTTTCTCGGTAATTTCCGTGTAGACGCGGTTTTCATCGAGCATCTTCGCGCCGCACATCCGTTTTGCCATTTCGCCCAGTTCCTTGATCGTGCAGAGGTCATCGAAAAAATTATAACAGTCCTCTATTGTCTCGAGTGAAAGAATTGCCTTGAACAGATAATCCTTCATCTCATCCCTTTTTTGCTGTGCCATCGCAGCCTCCGTTTCAGAGTAATCGTACTCATATTATACACGAACGATTTAATAAAGTAAAGCGTTAAAACGAAGTTTCTTATAAAAAATTCCCACTCCGCGCCAAATCGGTTTACTTTTTGCCAATCTTATGATATAATCGAGAAAAAGCCGTATACTGAGGTAGTTATGAAACTGACGCACTACACTGTTCCTGCCCATGTGACCCGTACCATCGCCGTTCTTGCCGACTTTCATTCCGCTGATAAAAAACAGCAGAACGATCCGTCACACATTTCCCGGATTCTCAATCTCCTCCGCGAAGCCAAACCGGATCTGATTCTCTCACCCGGGGATATTTTCAACAGCACGAACGAATACCCGCTCGACTGTCCCGTAAACAGAAACGGGCTTCGGCTTCTGACCGAGGCGGTTTCCATCGCGCCGGTATACTATTCCATCGGCAACCACGAACAGGGAATGAAGATTTCCGGTCAGCAGATGCTGGAAGACGCCGGTGTTACCGTACTGGACAATGAAACGGCAACCGTCGGCGGCATCGTGATCGGCGGCATGACCTCCGGCTACCGGCATGACAAATCGTATTACCGCAAACCTCCGTCCCCGGATACATCGTTTCCGAAACAGCTTTCCGAGCGGAAGGGATATAAAATTCTCCTCTGTCATCACCCGGAATACTGGAAAAAATACATCCTCGGCTACGGCATCGACCTGACCATTTCCGGACACGCGCACGGCGGACAGTGGGGATTCTTCGGTCAGCGCGGCGTTTACGCACCCGGACAGGGACTTTTCCCGAAATATGTCCGCGGTATGTATGAGCACGAACAGCGCGGGAATGTGGAATATCTCGCAGTCAGCCGCGGCATGACCAATACTGTTTGTGTCCCGCGTTTCTTCAATCCCTGCGAAATTGTGGTTCTGCATCTCGGCAGCGGCGTATCCCAGTTATGACAAAACTCTTCCTTTATTATATGTGTACGGACGGCACGTTCCCGGATTCCCGCACTCTCCTGCTCCGTGCCGCGTCAGAGCATACCGGACTGCCTGCATCTGCGTTTTCCGTTCATCGGGAGAGCGGAAAAAAACCGTATTTCACCTCCCATCCCGATCTGCATTTTTCCGTATCGCACAGCGAATCTCTCTGGTGCTGTCTGTTCGCCGGACGGGAATGCGGTCTGGATGTGCAGTTTCAAAAAAGCGGAATCCGTCACTTCCGTCTCGCACAACGATGGTTTCATCCGCGGGAAGCTGAAAAAATCTGCACGGAACAGGATTTTTACCGTATCTGGTCGCGCAAGGAAGCCTTTGTCAAAGCACTCGGCATTGGGATTGATCCGCAATTCAAAACTTTTGATGCAGCAGCAGATCTTGTTTCTCTCGGTGAAACCGCGCTGTTTGTGCGCAATCTTTCCCTTCCCGGCATACTGAACGAACAGTACACCGCTGCTGCGGCTTATGAAACCGACTTCTCGGTGGAAATGATTCCGATTTCCTTCGATCTGTAACAAAAAACGACGCTCCTGTTTGTCGGGAACGTCGTTTTTCTTTCCGGCTTATTTTTTTGCTTCTTCTGTTGTTTCAGGTTTCTGCGGCGGAGCGTTCATTCGGTCAAAAGGCGGTCTGCCTTCCCAGCCATGATGCATATGTCCTTGCGGATGCGGGCTGTGCGGATGCCCATGATGCTGATGCGCCCCTTCATCCACCTGCCGCATTTCCTCTTCCGTGATCAGACCGTCGGCGGTCATGAATTTTTCAGCGGAAATACCGTCAATCGGCGTGATATACCGTTTTGCCTGCGTGGTGAACAATTCATAATACCTGCCGCGCTTCTTCATCAGTTCGGAATGGTTGCCGATTTCCACAATTTCCCCGTACTCGAGGACAACAATCTTGTTCGCCACCGTCGCACTGGATAAACGATGCGATACAAAAACGGTGGTCTTATCCTTGCGGAGTCTGTCAAACTGGTTGTAAATTTCCTGCTCGGCAATCGCGTCAAGGCTGGCTGTGGGTTCGTCGAGGATGATGATATCGGAATCGGAGTAGAACGCTCGTGCGATGGACAGCTTCTGCCACTGACCGATCGAGAGCTCAATCCCGTTTTCTTCAAAGATGCGCATCAGCGGTGTGTCGTACTTATCAGGCAGATGCTCGATAAACTGATCCGCAGAAGACTGCTGTGCCGCTTCGATAACGGCGTCTTCTTCCATTTCCCGTTCAACCTGTCCGAAATGGATATTCTCCTTGACGTCCACCGCATATTTTCCGAAGTCCTGGAAGATAATGCCGAACATGGAGTACAGATCCTCGACTGCGTATTCCTTGATGTTGTGTCCGTCGAGAAGGATTTCGCCCTCGGTGGGATCGTACAGTCTGGTCAGCAGCTTGATGAGGGTGGTTTTGCCCGCACCGTTCAGACCGACGAGCACACAGGTATCCCCCGGTTCCAGCGTGAGATTTACGTTGTTGATAACCTTGCGGTCCGTGCCGGGATAGGCAAAGGATACGTTTCTCAGCTCGATCGTATGACCGGTATGATGCTGAACCCGTCTCGGTTCGGGCAGACTCGGAACGATAGTGCGTTTTTCATTCATAAACCGGATCAGGTTGTCGATAAAGAGCGTTCCTTCGTAAATGGACGCCGTTGTACCGATAATGGTACCGATCCCACCTGCGATGGAATGGAGCGCACCGGTGTAAATGGAATAATAACCGACTTCATAGGATCCGTCCGCAACACCCTTCGCAATCACGAGAAACATGAAACAGTTGATTGTCGTTGTGAGGAGTGTTACGCAGATATTCCACAGTCCCTCTCCGACGAAAAGCTTTTTCAGACCGCCGAAGTAGCGGAAGAAAGTTTCCGTATACCGTCCTATAAACAGGTCTGACAGATTGAACAGGCGAACTTCCTTGACCATATCCTTGTTGGTCATAAGCCCGGAGTAATAATTCATCTGGCGGCGGTCCTTGGAGTGGAAACGCACATACCAGAAATTCTTTTTCCGGTAAGAGAAATTGATAATCGCCGTGGGAATGCTGGTAATCAGAATCACAATCGGCGCCCACGGAATCACCGCACCGAGAATTGCAATGAAGGAAATCATCGAAATGACGGTACTGATGATCGTGAAGTTATTGTTGAGAATATGAATCGGACGGCTGCCGGCTTCTCTCTTGGCGTTTTCAAAGCGCTCATAGAATTCCGGGTCATCAAAGCTGGCAAGGTCAACCTCACGCGACTTATACATGATTTTCAGGTTGACATGATTGACAACCAGCTCACTGGCGATATTGTTGAGAATATTGGAAATTCTCCCCACCACGCCGGTGATAAAGTTATACGCAAACCGGATAATCAGCAGAGTAATGACGTTTCTGAACAGATTCTCACCGCCCGTCGTCGCGGAAACATAGGCATTTGCCAGTTCGTTGAGAAGCTCACCGCCGATGAACGTACTGATCACGGGCGTAATACCGTTCCAGACAGCCATGAAAACCATGAAAAACAGAATCCACGGCTTGGTTTCCCATACAATGCGGAATATGTAAAACAAGCGGTAGAAAAATTTTGATATCACGCGGTACAGATAACCCGGAACCTCCCGGATATTTTCCGGTTTCGGCTCCTTGAGCTTTTCCATCATTCTTTCACGACGGTTCATAAAATCGCCGCCGGGTGCTCCATGTCCCCCAGGTCCCATTTTAAACCTCCTGTTCTTTGTCTTCCGTTTTTGCTTCCTCCTTATCAAGAAGGAGCTTTTCCAGAAGGACGATCAACGTGCTTTTCTCTTCTTCTGTCAGCGGCGCGCAGAATGCCTGTGCCCGCCTTCTGTGTGTCTCACGGAATCCGGCAACACGTTCATGTCCCGCTTCCGTGATCGAAACAATCGTCTGGCGTTTGTCCTCTTCGGACTGTCTGCGTTCGATCAGTCCTTCCGCTTCCGCTTTGCCGAGCAGTTCGGATAAGGACTGCGGGCGGATATCCAGACGGCAGGCCAGCTGGGACTGACTCATCGGTCCGCAGTCGTGCAGCGTTGCCAGCATCCGTCCCCTGCCCTGATTGCGCGGCGGTATCTGTCCCGCTTCACCGTTTTCATGCGGCAGATGCTCATGCGGCTTCCTTCTTGACATAGCCTCCAGCCGCCTGAGTGCATGAAGGATGTCTTCTTCTTTTGTCATATCATCATCCTTATCATTTAGATTCCTTACCATGCAATTGATAAGGTACCTGATTTATTCCGACTGGTATTATACACCATCCCGCTGAATTTGTCAATAGATCAGGTACCTTATTTTTCTCAAATTTTTCAAAATCTTTTTCGTTCCCCTTGACAAAATGATGCCGCTTTGTTATAATATAAGTGTGATATCAAAGTGATATCATTCAGATGATATACAGATATACAGAAAGGATAACTGTTATGACAAACAAGACATCGAACATCGTTGAAGAAAAGAAATACAAAGCCAAAAGCGGATGGGCAATCTTGTTTCTCTCCGTTCTTGCCTACATTGCCGCCATTGTGGGAATCGTTTTCTCCGGCATGGGCATGGACGCCGGTTCCGTCATCGCCATTCCGTTCTTCGTTCTCACACTGCTCTACACCTGCCTCGGCTGGCTCTGGTGGCTCGGACTGAAAGTTATCCGCCCGAATGAAGCCGTTGTTCTGACACTCTTCGGCAAATACATCGGCACGCTCCGTGAAGAAGGATTCTTCTTCGTCAATCCGTTCTGCTCCTCGATCAACCCTGCGGCAAAGACCAAGCTGAATCAGAGCGGAGACGTCAAAGTCGGCACTTCCCCCGTCACAGTGTCCGGAGGCAGCGTTGCTGTGAACGCAAGTGCGGAAATGATTTCCAACAAGATTTCCCTCAAGGTCATGACCCTGAACAACAACCGCCAGAAGATCAATGACTGTCTCGGCAATCCCGTGGAAATCGGCATCGCGGTCATGTGGCGCGTTGTTGATACGGCAAAGGCTGTATTCAATGTAGACAACTACAAGGAATATCTTTCCCTGCAGTGCGACTCCGCGCTCCGTGAAATCGTCCGTATATATCCGTATGATGTTGCTCCCGGGATCGACACCACCGGTGACGGTATTGCTGACGAAGGCAGTCTGCGCGGTTCCAGTGATCTTGTAGCATCGAGAATCCGCGACGAAATCCAGACAAAGGTCGCGTTCGCAGGACTCGAAGTCATTGAAGCGCGCATCACTTATCTCGCATACGCTCCCGAAATCGCAGCAGTCATGCTCCAGAGACAGCAGGCATCCGCCATCATCGACGCAAGAAAGATGATCGTAGATGGCGCAGTCGGCATGGTTGAAATGGCACTGGAACGTCTGGCAGACAACAAAACCGTTGATCTGGACGAAGAACGCAAGGCTCAGATGGTTTCTAACCTTCTTGTAGTCCTCTGCGGCAACCGCGACGCACAGCCGATCGTCAATACCGGCACCCTGTATTGATTCCGGACGGACGAACATATGAAAAGAAAAGGCTATGCAGCCCCCATCCTCGTTGCCGTGCTCCTGTGTGCATACTATCTCGGACTGATTACAGCTTTTGTCATGATTCCCGCGCTGACATGGTGGATCAGGGTCCTGCTGTGCATCATTCCCGCAGCACTCGGCGGCGTTGTTCTGTACGTACTCATCCAGCGGATCCGCGAAATCCGATCCGGTGAAAATGACGATCTTGATCAATACTGAAAAAGGAGAACATTATGTTAATCGTAACAACTGAATACATCAGCGGAAAAGAACTCGAAATGATCGGCATGGTCAAGGGAAGCACCATCCAGTCGAAACATCTTGGAAACGACATTGCCCAGAGCTTCAAAACGCTCGTTGGCGGAGAACTCAAAAGCTACACGGATATGATGAATGACGCGCGTGCCCTTGCTACCAAAAGAATGGTCGCTGAGGCGGAAGCACTCGGTGCGGATGCCATTGTCTGTGTGCGGTACGCTTCCGCAGGCGTCATGCAGGGCGCAGCTGAAGTCATGGCTTACGGCACTGCTGTTAAATACCGCTGATCATGGCAGCTGAAAAAGACAAAAAACAGGTGCCTCTGCGTCTTTCAAAATCCCTGTACGACGAACTGTCACGCTGGGCAGAGGACGATTTCCGCTCCCTCAACGGACAGATCGAGTATCTGCTGACGGAAGCTGTACGAAAACGCAGAAAAGAAATTCCCTCCGATAAACCTGCTGAATCCGGCGACCCGGCAGCACTGTAACCGCTTCCCTTCAAAGATAAACACAAACAAAGGCTGACAGAGCAGTAATGCTGCAGCCTTTGTTTTTCTTTGTGATAGCATCATACACCTTTTCTCTCAGGAGCAATTTGCCAGCATCAGCCCGATCACAAAAAAAAGCAGACTGAAATTTGCCGCTGTACGCATTTCCGCCCAGAGAACCGCTGTCCACAGCAAAAGAAGTGCAGACAGCGAAACGATGCGGCAGATTTTCTCCGTCCTCTCCGGCTGAAACAACCAGGACAGCACACACCGCAGGACACCGCCGCCGTCCAATCCTGCAATCGGCAGAAGATTCACAAAAGAGAGAACCGCCGTGATGCCAAGAAAGAGATTGGCACGCGCCCCGAGCAATCCTCTTGCCAGTACAGCAGTCAAGAGTCCGAACACCGATCCCGCAAGGTGCACCAGAGCCTCTCGCAAATATGTCGTACCGGTAAAATCGAATGTCATGACAGCCCCGCTTCCCGTCGGACGGAATGCAAGCACAGGAATTCCGAGAATCCGCGCTGTCAGGAAATGTCCCGCTTCATGCACAAATACGGCAATCAGAAAGACTGCGAAGGTCTCCACTACGCTTCACCGAACAGCAGCGATGCGAAAAAAGAACCGATCTCATCAAAGACGGAAGTCTCCCCCTCCGCATAGGTTTTCCTGTCCGGCATCTGCAGCTCTTCCCTATCTGCATTTACCGATGACACCGCCATCACGGGAACCGCAGCTTCTCCCGAATTCTTGACGTTTTCCGCGTTTTCTCCGGCAATCGCCCCTGCAAGAAAAACTGCCATTGCAGCCAATCCGAAGACCGTCAGCCATGTTCCATGCGCTGTATGATCCGCGATATTTTCACATTTATCCGTTTTATTCCTTTTTCCGATACAAACTCTCTGCATAGCACCCTCCAATCGTCTGTATTCCCCTGCCCGTTTCCGACTCGCATTTGACTAAATCCGACCTTATTTCTTTTTTTTGCCGAAGCGATTGACAGAACGCGTCTGATTATAATATAATGGTAGGTAGTAACGCATTATTACCTGAGGATTCCTTTATGAACAAGAATATTACCCCCTATCTTTCCTCTGTGACTGCATCCGATCGCATGAAAATCACCGGTGCGCGTCCATGTGTCTTCTGGATGACCGGATTATCCGGTTCGGGAAAATCCACCGTGGCTGCCATCGCTGAAAAAATGCTGATATCCGAAGGGATTTCCGCCATGATGATCGACGGCGATACGGTTCGCACGGGGCTCTGTGCCGGTCTGGGCTTTTCTGTCGAAGACCGTCATGAAAATCTCCGCCGCATTGCACATCTTGCAAGGATCATCGCACTCTCGGGACAGGCTGTCATTGTCTGCACCATCTCCCCCGATGCCGAATCCCGCGCAAACGCACGTGCCATCATCGAACCCGATGTGCTTTTCCGTGAAGTATATGTAAAAGCCTCCGCCGATGTGTGTGCTTCCCGCGATCCGAAAGGGCTTTACAAGAAAGCATTCGCCGGCGAAATCAAAAACTTCACGGGTGTGAGCGCCCCTTACGAAATCCCCCTCACCCCCGATCTCGTGCTTGACACAACTTCAGGTACCGCGCAGGACTGTGCACAGGATCTCGTTCATCAGGTGCTTCTCGATATCCGTCATCCGCGTGAACTGATCGGCGAGATGATGAACGCCCTGCTGCTCGCATCCGAAAAGATTCTTGAAATCTACAACAGCAATTACGACATCGACTACAAGGATGACAAGTCTCCGCTGACGACTGCTGATCTTGCATCCAACGAAATCATTACGAAACATCTGCGCTCGGTCTATCCCGAATACGATATTCTCTCCGAAGAAGAAGCCGATGCATCCGGACGGCTTTCCAACAATGCCGGTGTGTTCATCCTTGATCCCATCGACGGAACCAAGGAGTTCATCAACCGAAACGGTGAGTTCTGTGTTTCGCTCGGATTTGCCGTCAGAAACCGTGTCATTGCAGGAGTCATCGCCGTACCCGTTCAGGGACTGCTTTACTATGCGGCAGAAGGCATGGGAGCTTACAAAACCACCTTCGATCAGGCACACGACCACGCCAAGGCGCAGCGGCTTCATGTATCCGACCGCACCGAACAGGTTATCGTTGTGGCAAGCCGTTCCCATCCGGACCGTCAGACAGCGGAAATCCTTGAACGGAACGAAAAGCGCATTCTTGACACCATTTCTGTCGGAAGCTGTCTCAAGGGCTGTTATATTGCCGAAGGTCTTGCCGATGTGCACTACCGTTACGGTGCTTTCATGAAGGA
>JAFQLN010000056.1 GCA_017414585.1 Clostridia bacterium
AGCGAAGCAGTTCCCAGACGAGATCGGGTTTGTCGGCAAAGGCGGTGATGACAAATGCCATAGCGCAGGAAGCATACGAGCCGGTACCGGGATATCCTAAAACGGTGATCTCTTCCGTGCCGAATCTGGAACACCACCGGAGCCAGAAATCCCCCTGCGTCTGCGGCGAGTAATGCGTACCGTCGAGGGAAACCTTGCCCGT
Source organism: Clostridia bacterium (assembly GCA_017414585.1). The sequence goes on from JAFQLN010000056.1 coordinate 203, forward strand.
GTACTGATCGGCGGGATGCTTTCCGGGCAGAAGTTCATCATAATCTTCGATATTCTGCGGCAGTTCCGAGAGAAAATCAAGCCAGCGCACGAAGGTTTCCATATCGAATGTTTTTTCGGAAAAAGGACGGAGGAACACGGCATACCCCATCGGCCCGAGGAGCATTTCTTCCGCCTGCGATTTTGTCAGCCGGTTCATGAGCACTTCTCCGTTGGGAAGATTTTCGGCATAATCGAGCAGTTCTCCGAGTGTGCTCAGGGCGCCGTCTTCCAGCTTTGACTTCGGCGCAAACATACTGGCGACAGTGAATTTCGGCGTGATGCCCCACATCTTCCCGTCATCGTCAAAAATTTCCAGCACCGCACCGAAAAAGTCGTCCGGGGAAAGGTTTTCGTCCGCTTCCAGATACGGCAGAATGTCGCAGTACAGTTCATCGTCCACGATTTTCCGCAGAACGGCGGTTTCGGGAGGACCGATGATGCAGTCGGGGCGGTATTTTCCCGTCTGGATTTCGGTCAGAAGACGCTGTTCTCCCTCATCACCGCGGTAATCGCTCACTTCGACGCGGATGGCTCTGTGCAGGCGGCTGTATTCCGAGAGCATGGCATCGGTCATCCAGTCGATTTCCCCCACGGCGGCAATGTCGATCACTTCGAGATTGTCAAGAAGCAGGTCGGGGGATTTTTCAAAAATCTGCAGGGTAGTGCCGCTGTGAAAAGCGTTCGCTACAGAGGCGAGAATCAGCTCTTCTCCGACGATATAATCCGGGGAGAACCGATTCGGCTGCAGGGAGGAATTCTGAAAATGCATGATCAGTACCGGTGTGCCGTCCCGCAGCGCATAGATTCCGTCATCGGCTGAGAAAAAGAGGGTTCCCGCGCAGTCGTAAAAATGTTCGGCGGGGGCAATATCGTCGGGCACATCGGCAAGCACTTCGGGCAGATGGGTTTCGGGATGGATGCGGTACAGCTTCCGTCCGTTTGAAAAGGTGCCGTATACGGTCACATCCCCGTCCGGCGTGCGGCTGAAGCCCTCGATCCATGCCAGAGACGGAACGCACAGCAAACAGCTGAAATTTCCGTCCAGCACAAGCATTTCGTCCTCGCTGAAGAAGTAAATCGTCCCGCTTTTGTCCATGGTAAAGCCGAGCTTTTTGTGCCAGCGTTCTCCGGATTCCGTGGAGGAAAAGAAGGGGTATATGTCCTCCGACCGGGTAAGCGTTCCGTCGGTGCGGCTGATGCGGGCGAGATATCCGGCGTATTTTCCGTCCTCTTTTTCCCGGCTTGCATAGAGGATCACTTCATCCTGTGTGATCAGACCGTCTCTTGGGAGTGCACCTTCCAGAAAGGACTCGCAGGCAGAGAAGAGGGAATCATCGGTCACAGTCCCGCTTTCGTCAAAGGAGACAAGACGGTACTGCCGCCCGCTGTCGGTATCCGCAGTGCAGAATACGGTGAAAATTCCGTCTTCGTACAGCGGCGTGACATTGCTTTGCCGGTAACCTTCGGGCAGAGCGACGGTTTTTCCGTGATAGATATGGGTGAGAATGTCCGCTTCTGCCGCCGGGACTTTATTATCCGGGTCGGAGCGGACGGTGCTTTCGCAGGAGAGCAGAACGGTGCAGAGAAAAAGCAGAGTAAAAATCCAAGCCGGTATGCGCATACGGTACCTCACAATATATTTTATCTTTGTCCTATTATAACCTACAAAAGTACAAATGTCAATAAAAATATGCGCAAAAAAACCTCCGCTGCCTGACGGGAGGAAACGGAGGAATTCGGTTTGGTTATTTTGCCGGACGGGAGGCGTCGATTTTTGCCATCAGCATACGTCCGAGGGATGCCATGTAGTTTACGCCGACATGAATGGATGCGGGATCGAATCTGCCGAGGAAAGCGTCCGCTTCGTAGGTGAAGTCGCCCTTATAGTCGATTTCGCCGAGCGCGGCTGTGATCTTGTCCCAGTTCATCTTCATGCCGTAGTCGTACGGAACGGTGTGGTTGTCCTGTACATAGTTGTTGTCGTGGATGTGCAGAGCGCCGAGACGGTCATGACCGAGAATGCGGATCGCATCGTCCGGTTCTTCGCCGACCAGACCGCAGTGACCGAGGTCAAGGCAGACCGTGAATGCGTCCGGATCGTCCAGCTCGTCGTAGTATTCGCACAGATCACGGGCATAGGAGCAGACATTGGCGATGATGTAATTGCGGCGGCTGTCGCGTCCCCACATATTTTCCAGTGCAATTTTGATGCCGTACTCTTTGGCAACGGGAGCGAGGGATCTGTACAGCTTAAAATTGACTTCCTTCTGTGCGTCTCCCTGTTCCGTGTAAGCGATCGGATGGACAACAATGGAGTCCGCGCCGAGTGTTCCGGCAATCCGAATGGCGTTTGCAATGCGCGGAGGCATTTTGGTGTTGTAGTCTTCGTCGCCGTTTTTCCAGCACGGGAAGGGCGCGTGTGCCTGATTGAAGCGCAGACCGAGTGCGGCGGCTTTTTCCTTCAGTTCTGCGGCATACGCGAGAAAATCGCCGGTGTTCAGAAAATGATCGTCCCCGGTCATGCCGAACATGGAGTAATCCAGCGCGTCATAACCGGCAGCGGCGAGAATTTTCAGCCCGTCGTCCGCACCGCATTTTGCAAATACAGTATCTGTTTGTGTAGAAAGAAGCATAATTGTCACCTGATTCCTTTCGGTTGATTATCTGAAACCGTAAATTATCCGCACTGCAGAACGAGCCGGACAGCATCGAACCTGCGTGCCGCGAGATCGTCTTTTTTGATCATGATGTACACGCATCCCATGTCGCCCCACATCAGTTCAAAATCGGGATATCCGCCGATGGTGCCGATCTGCATGAGCAGAACCCAGTCGCTGCGGTGCGCCATCGCGTCGGCGTATTCTTCTTCCGTCATTGCTTCGCGGTACGCACCGTCGCCGAGATAATACCCGCGGCTGACCAGTTCGCATTCGCGGAGCAGGTCGCCCTGAATGGGATTGGCATATCCGAGGAGTTTGTGAACCCGGGACGGATCCTCATACGGCGGCACACCGAGACCGGCGGATTCGGCTTCATACAGCGCGGTGCGTTCTTCTGTCCAGAAGTGCCAGTCTTCTTCATATTCCGTCATCGAAGGGACATTCGCTTCGGAAGTGAAGGTGATGGCGTACGGGGGAATGACGATTTCTTCTCCGTTCTGATCCGTCACACCGGCAGGCGGCGCGGTTAGGGTCAGTTTGTCCGTGTCTTCAAACCAGTACACGCGCACGCATCCCAAATCGTCCGGATCATACCCCCACCGCAGTGACGTCAGTTCATAGAAAACGGACAGCATACCGTGGTCGGGCAGGAGTCCTTCCGTGTCGTACGGTGCGGCGTCGGCAAGGTTGATCTGGCAGAGGAAGGCGAGCGGTCGGCTGGCTTTGACTCCGTCCCATGTTTCGCCTTCGTAGTACGGCCAGACAAAATCGGCGGGAAGCATCGGATTGGAGCCGAACCGGCTGTCGAGCGGAGAGGACGTTTCCCCTCCGGCTGTGATGCGGACGGCATTTTTCAGCAGCTTCGGGAGTGCGGCAGAAAGATCGGATTTGTCCATTATTTCCTCCTGTGTTGTTCCGGACGAAGGAGCCGCAGGCATTCCGGATTCACAGCTCAACAGAAGCCATGCGGAAAGAAGCAGCGGGAGAATTCTTTTTACGTTCATTCTTTTTGGAAAAATTATTTCGGAAACAGCGTACAGCCGTTTTTGCGGAGATACTCGATTTTTTCTTCGAGATAAGCGCGGGTGACTTGGAACCGTTCGGCAAGGCAGTCGAGGCAGAAAAAATCTTCCGCGCCGCGGTTGATGAATTTCTTCGTTGCGCCGATGTCATCCGCAGTGAGCTTGGCGCCGCATTTTACGCATTTTCCGTCCATGGACAGACCTCTTTCTCAGCAGTAGGGCTTGGTGTAGTTTCCGTTTGCGGGAACAACTTTGCAGCGGAGCATCTTGCAGTCGTGTGCGTCAATGCGCGTGCGGAAAATATCGTAGAAGGTGCCGAGCTTTTCGTCCGTCCAGAGATCGGTGATTTCCAGTGCGCGGTCTGCGGTGTGGTCAAGTCCGATATCGGCAAGACCGAACCACGGTGTCTGTGCATGATCGGTCAGGTTGAACATACCGATGGCAAGATCGCCGCCTTCGAGATGCTTGACCCAGATCTGCATCTGGTCGCGGTTGTCGGAATCCTTGTTTCCCATGAGCAGGTAGGGCTGGCGTCCGGCTGCATCCTGGTTGATGGCGAGAATATTCTTGTTTGTGAGAATTGCCTTGGTTTCTTCACTCATCGAACGGATGTCGCAGCCGATCATGAGAGGGGAATTGAGCATAGCCCATGCGGAGAAGTGCGTTTTGTATTCGATATCCGTGCATCCGCCGACAGCGACATTGCCCTTGCCGTACATACCGACGATGAGCATATCCATATCGTTGAAGCATCCGAGACCGTTGTAGGGCTGCAGCTTCATCTGACGCCAGAGAAGATCCTTGACGGAACCCCAGCTGTCGTTGATGTCGCCGGTGGAACGCCACAGATGCGCGCCGGTTTCCTTGATCCATTCGTGAACATTGTCAACGCCCCAGTTGCAGGCGGAGAACATGATGTCGCGTCCGCAGTTTTCCAGCGCAAGGCTCATCTTGTGATAGAGCAGTCTGCCGGGAACGGTCGAGGGCTTGTAGCAGTTGTCGTACTTGAGGTAGTCCACACCCCATTCTGCGAAGGTTTGTGCGTCAATGAATTCATAGTCGAAGGAACCCGGATAAGCCGCGCAGGTGAAGTATCCGTCACAGGAATACATACCGAACTTGAGACCCTTTGAGTGAACATAGTCTGCAACGGCTTTCATGCCGTTCGGGAACTTTTCGTGATCGGGGACAAGACGGCCGTTTTCGTCGCGCATTTTTTCCGACCAGCAGTCGTCGATGACGAGATATTCGTATCCCGCTTCGAGCAGACCGGATTCAGCCATAATATCGGCGGTTTCTTTAATCAGGGTTTCGTTGATGTTCGTCCCGAAAGTGTTCCAGGAATTCCATCCCATGGGCGGTGTGAGTTTAATCATTGTGTAGTCCTCCTGTGTGGGTTTGTCTTTGAGAGATGCAATTATTGTAGCACATCCGATGCCGTTTGGCAAGACTTTTGTGTTCCGCTTTTACGCTTTTGCAGGGCAGAGCACACCGGCTGCCGCTGTAATACCGTCGGTCAGCATCTTCTGCGGGAGGGTAAGAATGCGTCCGGCTTTGTTTTCTTCTGCGGCGATTTCATAGGACAGCGGCAGGTGGATGAAGCCGGCGGGAATACCGAGCGGTTTTGTGAGATGAACGGCATGGTACATGAGATTGTTGCACACATACGTTCCGGCTGTGAAGGAAAGCGATGCGGGGATGCCGGCTTGTTTCATGGCTTCTGTCATTGCATCGGCGGGAAGAGTGGTGATGTACGCATCCGGTCCGTTTTCGAGAATCGGCGCGAGATGGAAGGTCTGACCGGCATTGTCGGCTGCAGCGGCGTTTTTTACATTGACCGCGACGTATTACGGCGTGATCATGCCCCGTCCTTCCGCCTGACCGAGACAGATGACGGCGCAGGGCGAAATTTCCGCGATTTTCTCGCAGAGAATGTCCGCGCACCGGTCGAAAACCACGGGCAGAACGAGCTTTTTCACCGTGCAGTTTCCGATGGTGTCGGGCAGAGCGCTGAGGGTGTCGAGGGAAGAATTGCGCCGGCTCCCTCCGAACGGTTCAAAGGCGGTGACAAGGATGACCGGCATCTGGGCTGCGGGGATCACCGTGATGGTCCGATCCGGCTGAATCCTTCCGTCAAAGCAGAATGCCTTGTTTGCCGAACGCACCTTGAAGGAAAGTCCTTCGGGAACGGGACGGCTGAAAATCATGTCACCGAACGGCGTGCCTTTGAGAAATTCCGCTGTGAACGCCTCGGGCAGCATCCCTTCGATATCCCCGCCGAAGCACGGTCTGTCTCCGATGAAGAATTCGATCGCGGACTTTTTGCCGGAGAGAAATTCCTCTGCCCATTCGACCGCGTCCGTTTCGCTGAAGCAGTGGACGTGCTGGTAGGAAAAACACACCGTGTACGGCTGACAGTCAGCGGATTCGTAATAAACCGTGACGGGTTCGGAATCGGCGTCTGTATAAATCTTGGCATACGGACTGTCGTTTTCAGGTTCTGTGATGTCAACAGTATAATTTTTGAAATGCTCTTTCAGAAAATCGAGTTTCGTCATGATAACCTCCCGTATGCATTATTCCTTCACAGCATCCGTAAAGACTTGTGCAGCCGCTTCCAGTTCGTACTGTCTGGTGTAGAGGCTGTGGTAATACCCGCGCAGCTTCATCAGTTCGTCATGCGTGCCCGATTCGATGATTTTTCCGTCACGGACAACAAGAATCACATCGGCATGGCGAACGGTAGACAGGCGGTGCGCGATCATGAAGGTCGTGCGTCCCTCGGTCACTTTGCCGATGGCGTTCTGGATAAGCTGTTCCGTGAAGGTGTCAATGGAAGACGTTGCTTCGTCGAGGACGAGGATTTTCGGGTCGCAGAGAATCGCGCGGGCAAAGGAGAGAAGCTGTTTTTCTCCGGTCGAGAGCAGGTCCCCGCCTTCGCCGACTTCGGTATCCAGTCCTTTTTCGCTTTTTTCCACGATGCCGTCGGCGGAGACAAGCCGGAGTGCTTCCATGATTTCTTCATCCGTCGCATCGGGCGAACCGTAGCGCAGATTGTCGCGGATGGTTCCGGAGAACAGATGCGGTGTCTGGAGCACATAGCCGATGTTTGCGTGCAGCCAGAGCTGGGAGCGTTCGCGCGCGTCCCGTCCGTCGATCAGAAGCTGTCCCGAGGTGGGTTCAAAGAAGCGGCAGACAAGGTTGACGAGCGTGGATTTGCCCGCACCCGTTTCCCCGACAATGGCAACATCCGTGCCGTGCGGGATTTTCAGATTGAAGTTTTCGAGGATCGTTTCCTCCCCGTCCGGATATCTGAACGATACGTTTCTGAATTCGATATCCCCGTGGATTTCTTCCCAGTTTTCGCGTTTCGGGAAGAACACATCGCCGTATTTTTGGGTAACTTCCGGCGAGTCGGCAACGTCGGATTCGGTTTCGAGCAGTCCTGTGAGACGTTCGATGTTGACCTGAATCATGATCAGATTCGATACGGCATTGACAATCCAGCGGATCGGATTCATGATGCCGAGAGAATAGGACATGAACAGCGACAGCGTGCCGACAGTCATTACTTTTTCGGCTGTGAGGTCGCCGCCGAGCTTGAGCACCAGCGCCAGCGCAATGTATGACGCGACGGTCAGAGACGTCCAAAGCATCCCGCGGAATCTCGATTCGCTCACGGAGACGCGCTTCATGGCGGCAGTCTGTCCGGTGAATTCGCCGAACATTTTGTCTTCGGCAACGAGGGTTTTGATGGTCTTCGCGCCGGTGATGCCTTCGTTGAAGGAGCCTGTGATCTTCGAGTTCGTTTCGCGGATCGAGCGGTTTGCAGCGGTCAGCTTTTTCTGCATGAGGGCAACGATGACTGTGACAACCGGAATGACGACAAGCACGAGCAGAGTCAGCTTCACGTTGGTGCGGAACATCACTGCCAGTGCGCCGATCATGTACGTGCCGTTCCAGATGCAGTCGAGCAGGTACCAGGAAACAAGCGTGCCGATGCGGCTGGTGTCGCTCATGACACGGGCATGGATGTAGCCGACGGAATTTCGGTTGAAGTAGGAGAACGAGAGCGTCTGCAGGTGATCGAACGATTTCTGCTTGAGGTCGCGCCCGATGTACATTTCCACACGGGTGGAGAGGTAGGTACTGATCAGGTCGAAACAGATTTTTGCGAGCAGGATCGCAACGTAAAATACAGTGAAGGAGAGCAGGGTGTCGAGCGTTTCGCCCGCAATGAAGTGGTTGATTGCGTACTCCTGACATTTCGGGAAGAGAATGTCAATCGCGGAGCCTCCTGCCGCCAGAAGGATCATGAACACCATGGTCAGGCGGTAGGGCTTGAGGTACGGCAGGATTTTCGGGATTCCGAAAAATTTCAGATGTGTGATTTTTGCGTTATTTTCTTCCATTACGCAGTCACCTCCGTTTCGTTGTCGGCAGAGATGCCTGTCTGAATATCGTTGATGCGTTTGTAAATGCCGTTTTGCGCGAGCAGGGAATCGTGCGTGCCGGATTCGACGATTCTGCCGCCTGCCATGACGATGATATGATCCGAAGCCATGAGCGTCTGAATGCGGTGCGAGATGAGAATCACAGTCGAGTCAGCGGTCTTTTCGCGCAGAGCCTGCCGGATTTTTGCATCCGTTTCGCTGTCCACTGCGGATAAGCTGTCGTCGAAGATCATCACGGGCGTGTTCTGCGTGAGCAGCCGTGCGATGGCGGTACGCTGCTTCTGTCCGCCGGAGAGGGTCACACCGCGTTCGCCCACCATGGTATCATATCCTTCGGCGAATCCTGCGATGGTTTCGTCCAGTGACGCCGCTTTTGCCGCCTGCCGGATTTCTTCTTCATGTTCGGCGGGATGATCAAATGTGATGCCGATGTTTTCGCGCAGGGTACGGCTGAATAAAAACGGCTCCTGCAGAACAATGCCGATGTTCTTTCTGAGACTGGATGCCTTGATCTTTCGGATATCCTGCCCGGAGACCGTGATGGTTCCGCTGTTTTCGGGCAGTTCATACAGCCGGCAGAGCAGGGAAACGAGCGTGGATTTGCCGCTGCCCGTCATGCCGAGAATGCCGAGCGTGGAGCCTTTGGGGATCGTCAGGCTGATGTCGTGCAGAATTTCGGGAGAGTTTTCGTAGGAAAAAGATACATGATCGAAGACGATATCGCCCGAAACGTCGCAGTCAGCGGCATCGGGAGCATCTTTTTCTTCCTGTGCATCGAGAATTTCCTGCACGCGCCCGATGGAAATGCCCGCCTTCGACATTTCGGAAATCACACGTCCGAGGGAGCGCACGGGCCACGTCAGCATGGCGTTGTAGGAAATAATGGCGATCAGGTCTCCGACCGTCATATCCCCCCGCACACAGAATACGGTGCCGAGAATGAGCACGAGCATGGACTGGAGCGCGGACAGAAGGTCGCCGGAGCACCAGAACAGGGACATGAGCAGCCCGAGCTTCACCCATGCGTCCGCGTAGATGCCGTTCTGCTTTGTGTATTTGTCAACTTCGTACTTTTCGCGTCCGAATGCACGGACCACGCGCACGCCGGTGAGATTTTCCTGAACGATGGAGGAGAGTTTGCCTTCGTCCTCGTCGCACTGCAGAAAGCCCTTGCCGATTTTGCCGTGGAACAGCGCGGAGTATGCCACAATCACGGGAATTGACAGAAGCGCAACAGTCGCCAGCGTCGGATTGATTGCGTACATGAAAAAGAGGGACATAGCGATGAGCAGTACGGTCGAGAGGATGGAGGTCAGCTGTTCGGAGAGGAACATTTTGATCGTCTCCACATCCGAGGTGCAGCGCTGGATGATATCGCCGGTCTGATGGCTCATGAACCACTGGAAGGGGAGCTTTTCGATATGCCCGAACAGACGGTTGCGCATATTTTCCACAAGGGTTTCCGAGCCTTTGCGGTTGAAAACGGCTTCCCCGTATTTGCACAGTCCCATGAGAAGCGCGGCTGCAAGGATAACGAGCGCGATGATCCACAGGTGTGAACGCAGATATGCTGTGCCGCCGACGGAATCGACGAGTGTGTTCACAAAAGCGGGCATGACGGATGCGCTGTCCCCCAGCACGGAGTCAACCGTGTAGCTGATGATTTTCGGGCAGATCAGCTCAAACAGCGACGCGAGCATGGAGGAAAGAATGCACAGAAGAAAGAAATGCCTGCACCCCTCCAGAAAAGAAAGAGCCAGGCGGAGTTTGCTGTGTTTTTTCATATCAATAGTAATATACCGTGGAGAATGTACCGTCCGGTAGTGGAATGCGGACGGCGTGTGCCTGTATGCTTTACGAGAAATGCGGCGGGACTGACACAGACCTGTCCCGTTTTTCCGCACAGACCAACGCCATTATAGCATGGATAAAGATTGGATACAAGCTGACGACAGGATTTGTAATATAAATGTAATATTGGAATAAAACACTTTTGTATACTTTTTTTATCTTTTCTCTTGACAAAATAGCAGCAACATTGCATAATTAAATCATAACACCTCATAAGGAAATTTAACATGATAAAGGTAAAAACATACAAACTCATTATTGACTCTAAAGATTTGGCTTTTACTGCAAAGGAACAAAGTGTATTATTAGAGAATCTTCATGACATAAATTTAGAAGAATATTACGCATCAGTTGAATATACCCCAAAATCGAAATCCAAATATTCTTTCGCAATTACAATTATAAAAGATTCTTTGGAAAATGCACAACCTGTTTGCAAAAAGATTTCAAAAATACTTGAAGAAAACAAGTATAAATTCCAGTGTGTGGAGACAGAATTATGGTTGGGTGCTGATGTACCGAAAATTGCTGAAATGATTATGATATAAGCAAAGCGATCACTTTGTGTAATTACATTAAGATATTGTAATTATTATAGCAACAAAAAATTCAAAAATGATGTTTTGTTAGTGCCTAAGAAAAATTAAGGAGATAACTATGCGCGGCAGAGTAAAAATTTTCTATGATAACAAAAAGTTTGGGTTTATAATAGGAGAAGATAATTATGAATATTTTTTTCATATTTCTGACATTGTGAGCATAGATATGCCGACTTCGAACTCTATTGTGGATTTTGAAGCATCAAGCTCAGACAAAGGAAAAAAAGCAATAAATATTAAAGTGATTCAAAGATATGAGCAACGACCGGAATTCATTAACATAGGTAGATTTAGAATAAAAATTAACAAGATAAAAGAATATCATACGCATACAGAGAGTGAACGTAAGCTTGTAGCTAGTTATTTTTTAAAACCGAATGAGTATGTTGACGTTATTAAAGGATATACCCTTGTGATTTCTATGTTTGACGGATGCTACTATACAATAAAATATACTGAAAAAGAAGATATAGATAATGCATGTAAAACTTTAGACAAATACCTTGGTACAGTGAATCTATAATATATAAAATCAACGATATAAAATAATGTTACATAACGAAAGGAATCCCCTATGGCAAAAAACGTAAAGTGCTATGCGGAACTTCGTCCGAATCCGGCGTATGAGCTGATGTATGAAGAATACCTCGGCGATATCAAATCCGCGGGCATCATCCTGAAGCACAAAAAATCCGGCGCGCGTGTGTGCGTGATGTCGAACGACGACCAGAACAAGCTCTTCTGCGCAGCGTTCCGCACCCCTCCGTCCAACTCCACCGGCGTGCCGCACATCATCGAACACTCCGTTCTCAACGGCTCGAAGAATTTCCCCTCCCGCGACCCGTTCATGCAGCTGGTAAAAGGCTCTCTCAACACCTTCCTCAACGCCATGACCTACCCGGACAAGACCCTGTATCCGGTGGCGTCCTGCAACGACAAGGACTTTTCCAACCTGATGCACGTGTATATGGACGCTGTGTTCTATCCGAACATCTACCGCTTCCCGCAGATTTTCCAGCAGGAAGGCTGGCACTACGAAATGGAAAACGCGGACGATGAACTGAAGATTTCCGGTGTTGTCTACTCCGAAATGAAGGGCGCAATGTCCTCTCCCGACCGGGCGATCTGGGACGTCATCGGCAAGAACGTCTTCCCGGACACCACCTACGGCGTCAACTCCGGCGGGGATCCCGAAGTCATCCCGAACTGACCTACGAACAGTTCCTCGACTTCCACAGACGTCTCTACCATCCGTCCAACTCCTATATCTTCGTCTACGGCGACTGCGACATGGACGAACGTCTTGACTGGATGGATAAGAATTATCTGTCCGCTTTCGACGCAATCGAACCGCATTCCGAAATCAGCCGTCAGGCGCACATCGGCAGCCGCGAACCGATCCGCGTAACCGAAAAGTATTCCGTCGGTACAAACGATGATACCGAAGGCAAGGACTACCTCGCGTTCTCCGTAATGGGCGGCTCCAATCTGGACGTGCTCGAATGCAGAGCATGGTCGGTTCTGTCGAATGTCCTGCTCAATTCCGACTCCGCACCGGTGAAAAAAGCACTGCGCGATGCGGGCATCGGCGAGGATGTCTACGGCGGCTATGATTCCCATGCAATTGAAGATTCTTTCTCCGTGGTTGCCAAGAACGCAAAGGCGGAAGATATCGACCGCTTCTATGCCATCATTATGGATACGCTGCAAAAGCAGATTGAAGACGGCGTGAATGAAAAGGCGCTCCTTGCGTGCATAAACCGCCGCGAATTCCGTTTCCGCGAAGCCGATTACGGCGGATATCCGAGAGGGCTTGACTACGCGGCAGATATGCTTCAGTCGTGGCTCTACGATGACAGCGCGGCATTCTCCTATATGCACGTACTCGACGACTATGCAAAGCTGAAGGAACTGATCGGCACCGGTTACTACGAAAACCTGATCAAAAAGGTCATCTTCGATACCGACCACGCCGTTCTGATTACCATGGTTCCCGAACGCGGCATGATCGACAGAAAGAACGAAGAACTGAAGGAAAAGCTGGCGGCTTACAAGGCATCGCTGTCCGCACAGGAAATTGACGCTATCGTTAAGGCAACCGAAGAGCTGCGCGCATACCAGAGCCGTGAAGCAACCGAAGAAGAACTGAACTGCATTCCTTCTCTCAAGAGAAGCGATATTCCCCGCGAAACCGTTCCGTATTTCAATGAAGAACGCACGGTCGGCGGCGTGAAGACGATTTACCACGAGGTGGAAACCAACGGCATCACCTACGCGAACATTTACTTCGATATGGATAAAATCCCGCAGAAGTACGTTCCCTACCTCAACATTCTCAGCGCACTCCTCGCACGCATTGACACAGCCAAGCATACCTATGAAGAACTCGATGTGGATATGCGTCTGAACGTCGGCTCGCTCGGCTTCGGGCTCAGCACTTTCAGAAAGTACAAGTCCCGCGAAGAGTACCGTCTCATGTACGGCATCTATACCCGCGCACTTGCCGATCAGCTCGACTATGCAATGGAAACGGCGCTGGAAATCGCATCTTCGTCGAAGTTCTCCGACACCGCGCGCATCAAGACCATCCTCGCGGAAATGAAGAACGACAAGAAAAATGAAATCATGAACAACGGCAACTCCGTTGCGGCGGCAAGAGCACGTTCGTACTTCTCGAAGATCGACTGCTTCTTCCAGCAGCTGTCCGGCATTGATTTCTATTTCTTCCTCTCCGATCTTCTCGACAACTGGGATGCACGCGCTGCGGAAGTGACCGAAAATCTCACCAAACTGGCGGCGTATATCTTCAATCCCGACAATATGATCATGAGCCTTGCCTGCGATGAAGCGGGATACAAGGCTGTCGAAGCGGCTCTCCCGAAGCTCACCGCAGGTCTGGCGGCATACGCGCATGACTCCCTCGGCGAAGCGGAAGAATACGTTCCCGTGAAGAAGAACGAGGGGATTCAGGTTCCGTCCCAGGTACAGTATGTTGCGAGAGTGGGCAACCTCGGATTTGACGGTCTCGAATACAACGGCACCTTCCAGGTAGTAAAGACCGCTGTCAACATCGACTGGCTCTACCAGCAGGTCCGCGTCAAGGGCGGCGCGTACGGCGTAGGATGCGGATTCGGCGGCGACAGCGGCAATGTGCAGTTCACCTCCTACCGCGACCCGAAGCTGACCGAAACCGATGCGGCATATCTCGGAACCGCTGACTTTGTACGGAACCACAAGTTCGACGAAGCGGAACTGACGAAGTACATCGTCGGCACCTTCTCCGGCTACGAACGTCCCATGTCCAACTCCCACAAGGCGCACCGTTCCTTCGAGGCGTACATCACCGGCAAGACCTACGAAGACGTTCTCCGTGAAAGAAGCGAAATGCTCGATATCACTGAAGAACAGTTCAGAGCATCTGCCGAAATGTTCGACAAGATCTGCGCGCAGGGATATATCTGCACCGTGGGCAACGAAACCAAGCTCTCGGAAAACGCAGATATGTTCGATAATCTCGTAACCATCAAGTAAGAGACACAGAATAAAGCAAAAATAATAACCGGGTGCATGTCACTCCAGTCAATGACTGGGTGAAGCACCCGGTTTTGTTTGTTGTCACTGTCCGTACACCCATGTTTCATACGCATGAATTGCTTTGTCACGCATCGAAAAGTCGAAGATTCCGCGATTCATCAGTTGAATGGGGAAAAACAAGGCTTCTGTGATGGCGAAGCGGTAATCCTGCATGAAAAGTTCGTAGGGATAAGATTTGATGCAGGAAGTGAGAGCGGAGTAATACTCGTCAAGCATAGGGATAGATTTTTTACGTTCCGGTTCTATGTGCAGAGCTATGAGCATGGCGAGGTCTTCCGTACACAGCCCTATTCTCACCGCCTGCAGCCCGGTGAATTTTACAGTTCGCTTATCACGGTCGATATGTGCGGTTCCGGGGTGCATATCTCCATGAATAACAGTAAAGTTCTCGCCTGCCGGAAAACGTGCGGGATATTCATTGCGAAGACGCCGGACTGCATCGGTATAGTATTCAAACTGTTTTTCTGTGATGTGGTTTTTCATCCCCTGCCACACACGCGGTATTTTGCCTGATCGTTCGTTTTCGAGGTATGTTTCAAAATCCTTCTCCATTGAGCTGATGTGCGCGAAGATGTTTTCCTGTGATCGATGCCGCCAGTCGAGTCCAATTTCAGTGAATGCCGGGTTATTCATCCAGAATTTTGCGTGCCATTCTGCGGCTGTGTGAAGAATTTCAGTAATATTTTCACGGAAAAAATCTCCCGCAGGTGTTTCTTCGTCGTATTCGCAGCCGGAAACCGAATTCTTTTCCACATTTTCTGTAAGAAGCAAATGACGGTCGGAATCAGCGCGGAACAGCTTGGGAATGCAGGATATATAAGATGAAAGAAACAGATAACGGTTCAGTTGTGCATCATCCGACGGATAAAAGGTTTCCAGCAGATCAAGATGACTGGAGGATGAAGATACAGCTATCTCTCTGACCAACCGTCCGTCCATGTTTTGGGATAAACCGCGCTGTACTGTTAAAATTTCGCACAAACCTGTTTGTTTTCTTACAGATGATGCGATTTCTTCGTCGTAAAACGAGTTTTCAGTAGGTATAATACGCTGTGATACGGATGGGTTTGTTTCGATGCTCTCATCTGCGGTATAGGCAGGCATCATAAGAGCATCAATGGAGCAGCCGAAAATCTGTGCAAGTTCAGGGAGCAGAGAGGTTGGCGGCAGGGTATGACCATTCTCCCACTTTGACACAGCCTGCGGTGATACGAAGAGAAGTTCCGCGAGCTTTTCCTGCGGCATGCCGAGGCTTTTTCTCATGGAAGTGATGATTGTTCCGAATTTTCTTTTGTTAAGCATGGATTGTACTCCTGTGTAAGTATTCCGTAAGATTTTTTCGATATAATTTGAAGCTATTATACCGTCTGAAGCTATTATACCATCTTTCAGACGGAATGACCATCATTCCGAAATGAATTTTTCTTAACTTTGAGTTAAGAGAGATAAAGGAATTCATCACATTTCATCCCAAACTCTTGTCAAGTTCCGTGCAATATGGTATAATAATTTTGTATATACAAATTCAATCCATCAAAGGAGCACTAGCATGGAAGCATACAAGTCAGAATTTATTGAATTTATGGTTCGTTCCGGAGTTCTCCGTTTCGGCGAATTCAAGACCAAGAGCGGACGCCTCTCCCCATATTTCGTCAACACGGGCAACTACCGCACCGGTGCACAGCTTGCCAGACTCGGCGAATACTATGCGGCGTGCATCATGGACGCGACAAAGGGTGACTTTGACGTCATGTTCGGTCCCGCATACAAGGGTATTCCGCTCGCCGCGACCGCAGCCGCAACCCTTTATACCAAGTACGGCGTGGACAAACCCTACTGCTTCGACCGCAAGGAAGTCAAGGATCACGGCGAAGGCGGCGTGTTTGTCGGCGCGAAGCTCGAAGACGGTAATAAAGTGCTGATCATCGAAGACGTCATCACCGCAGGCACCGCAGTCCGTGAAACCCTTCCGAAGCTGATGGGCGCGGCTAAGGTAGAAGTAAAGGATATGATCATCTCCGTCAACCGCATGGAAATCGGTCCGTCCGGCAAGACTGCCATCGACGATATCAAGGAAGAATTCGGAATTTCCGTCCATGCTATCGTTACTGTTCAGGATATCATCGAACATATGCATAACCGCGAAATCGACGGTCAGGTTCTCCTCACCGATGAAATCCGTGCAAAAATGGAAGCGTATATGAAGCAGTACTGCCTGCTCGGCTGATTCTCCGAAACTGCAAAGAAGGGCTGTCGCAA
>JAFQLN010000057.1 GCA_017414585.1 Clostridia bacterium
ACATCGTTATAGATTGCGCTTTCTCCATGGACGGGCAGAAGGCTGAGGATCAGAACGGACGACAGAACGGATACGGTGAATGTCAGCAAAAATTTCATAAGAAAGTCCTCCCTGCGGGTATGTACAGGACAGTATCCGCCTCCGGGAGGACTTTTATTCAACGATTTCGCTTATCTTTTGATAAAATCAATGTAACGCTTCCAGTCGTGACGGGAGAGAAAATGAGCGCCGGGACGGAGGTGATATCCGACATTGCCGTCCGCAAAGCGATCCCATGCGGCAGGAAGGCGATCAGGATGAACAAAGCCTGTTTCACCGAGCAGTTCCCATGCAGGGGACGCCGCCGCACAGCAGAGGTATTCCGATACGGGATCCGCCCATGTGTCTTCTTCTGCGGACGCTACATACACTTTTCGCGGAGCACACGCCGCAAGCAGGAAATGCTGGTCAAAATCCGTGGACTCGGATGTTTCGATATCTTTTGAAATGTTCTGCATATTTTCACAGAACCAGTAGTCGAACACATCGGCGATTCTCGGGAAGGTTTCTCCGACTTTTCTGCGTGTGATTGCCGCACCGGAGCATCCGGAGTTGTTAGAGAAAACGTGCGTGAAGCGTTCATCGTTCGCGCCTGCCCAGAGAGCGGTTTTTCCGAGTCTGGAGTGACCGATAACACCGACGCGGCTTTTATCCAGACAGTCGAAGGTATACAAGTAGTCGAGGACTCTGGAAGCGGCAAATGCCCACATACCGATCTTGCCCCAGTCATCGGGCGCGCGTTTTCCGTCTTCAAACCAATGTGCGTCGAGCTGTTCGGTCCATGTATTCTTTCTGTCGGTCGAAACATCATTCATAACCATTTCGGCAAGAATGACATTCTGTTCCGTGATTTCTTCAATGCAGCTGGACCGCTGTCCGCCGAAAGAAATATACACAAATGCGGGCACAGGATTTTCTGCCGATGCGGATTTCGGAACGGTGATATCGGTTTTAAAGGAATAGCTCTTTCCGTCCGGTGTCGGAATCGTAATTTCGGTTGTGCTGATTGTGGACTGACCGCAGGTATGGTAATTCTTTGCAAGAACTTTCGCAGACGTTTCGCCGAGTGGTTCAGGCATTCTGCCGTACTCCTGTGTCTGCAGAATATCGAGAATCTCCAGCCGGCGGGCGTTCCAGTTCTCTTTTGTGACCGGCGTGCCGTCCTTCATTTTGAGCAGCTGCGGAAGCTGTCGTTCTTCAAGCATTTTTTGAATCATGTTCGTCTCTCCTTTTTTCAGATTTCTGTATTTTCAATCATTTCTTCTTCGTTCTTCCGACTTTTCGGCATACTTCTGGCTGCCGCAACCGGAAACAGTGCCGATGCACCGGCAAAACGGAGCTGACGGGCTGCCGCTTCCATGGTCGCCCCGGAAGTGATAATATCATCCAGCAGAAGATACTTGCCGTTTTCAGCCGGCTGACGGATCAGAATCAGAGAATCTTCCGCGTTCTCCTGCCGCTGTGCATGGTTCAGCATCTTCTGCTCCTCTCCGTGCCGGCGGCCGAAAAGCCGTTCCAGCGGAATATGCAGCTGCAGCGCAAGAATTGCGGCGATTTCTTCACTCTGATC
>JAFQLN010000008.1 GCA_017414585.1 Clostridia bacterium
GCTGTGACAACCTATGTCGGTCAGAATTACGGCGCGGGGCAGCTGAAACGGATCCGGAGAGGGATGCGGGCGGCAGTCCTGCTCAGTATCGGCACATCGCTTCTGATTGCCGCCGTGATGTTTCTGTTCGGCAGAGAACTGACTTTGCTCTTTATCTCCTCAGAAGATCCCGCACTGACCGAAGCCGCGGGGAATACCGCTTACCACTACCTGAGCGTAATGGCATCCTGTCTGCCTGTGCTCTACCTCCTGCACGCCTATCGTTCCGCTCTGCAGGGGATGGGAAACACCGTGATCCCCATGGTTTCCGGGATTGTGGAATTTGTCATGCGTGTCGGCGCGGCGCTGATCATTGGAATGACCGGACACCGGACCGGAATCTTCTGGGCGGAAGTAGCCGCGTGGGCAGGCGCCGCAGTTCTGCTGATGGCTTCGTATTATCTTTCAGTCTGCCGTCTCGGGAAAAATTTTCAGAAGTCGGATTGCGAAAAGCACAAAGATGTGTTATAATGTCTCCCGTAATCTAAGAACGGTAAAGGAACAGTCTGTCATGAAATTCAAAGCGGCAATTTTCGATCTGGACGGAACCCTTGCGTGTACACTTCCCGATCTGCATGCGTGCGTCAATCACCTGATGGAAGAACGAGGGTATCCTCTGAGAACAGTGGAGGATATTCTTCGCTATGTGAACGGTGCGGAATACGGATTTATCAAGAGTTTACTGCCCGAGGATGTGCAGGAAGATAAGGAAACGGTGGATGCCTGCGTGAACCGGTATTCCGCATATTACGGGGAACACTACTGCGATGGCACACACTTGTATGAAGGGCTGACGGACGTGCTTGATATACTCAAGGAAAACGGTGTATGGCTCGCGGTGCATACCAATAAGAAACATGAACACGCTGTGGGAATGGTGAAAAAGCTCGTCAAGGACGGTATCTTTGATGCATTGGTCGGCGAAGGCATTTACAAAGCGAAGCCCGATCCCGAAGGCGCGCTCATCCTCGCAGAACGGGCAGGCGTCAAACCGGAAGAAGTCTGCTTCATCGGGGATTCCAATGTGGACATGGATACCGCAAAGAATGCCGGAATGTTCGCACTCGGCGTGACATGGGGCTACCGACCGGCTGAGGTGCTTCTCGCACACGGCGCGGACGCACTTGCAGACACGGCGGGCGATATTCTGAAAATTTTCGGACTTGCATAAATCAAAAAAGCGTACATACGGTGATGAACCGCGCTGTACGCTTTTCTGTTTATTCGAGACAGATCACTTTTATCTCATAATCATCCGTTCTGATATGCGCAAGCCGGTCTTTCTCAGGCTCAAACGCGGAGCCGGGGAGATAGTACGCGGTATTGCCGATCACGGCAAAGAGCATATCCTGTGACCGGACGAGATACAGAGGCGTTTCCTCCGAGGTCAGCGGGGCAAGAACATTGAACGCCGTTTCGTATTGATTTCCGTCCGTCCACCCGCGGCTGTATCCGCTTTTCTCCGTTTTGGTAAACCAGTAGAATTTTGCGACAAGTCCGTTCTGCCGCAGGGCATACCAGCGCGGAGCTCCGGACGGATCTTCACCTCCCGCTGTAAACAGAGCGATCCCCGGCAAGTCCCTGCCGAATACATCGGAAACATAGGCGTCCATGGCATCGTCACTCGTTGTCGCAATCCAGAGCGGTGCGGGTTCGTATTCCATCGGTTCCCCGTCTGCCATAAAACGGACAATGTCGTAGTATCCGTCTTCCGTACCCGTTTCCGATTCCGGCGCAAGCGGAGCGCCTGCATAACTGCCGTGATCTTCCGAAGGGCTGTATTCCGCATTTCCTGTCCCCTCTTCGGCAAGGCATCCTCCGTCCGTATAACCGATCTGAGAGCGGAAATAAACCAGTGCGACGAGCACTGCGGCAAGCAGACAGGCGGCAAGGGGGAGAAAGCGGCGGATCCGTTTCGGTTTTCTATAGTGGATTGCTTCGGTGATATAGCGGGCATCCGTTTCACCGAGAGCGGTCAGAATATCCATCGGTTTCATAAAAGCATTCCCTCCTTCGTCAGAAAATCCCTCATCTGCTTCCGGATACGCACAAGCCGTACCGAGACAGTCTTTTCACTCAGTCCGACCGATTCTGCGATGTCGCGGTAGGCATCCATGAACCAGTATCGCCGCAGAAAGATCACGCGGTTTTCTTTTGTCAGTCTGCCGATAAACACGTTCAGCAGGCGTGAAAGTTCACGCAGTTCCGCTTCGTCAGCAACCGGATCTCCGCTGCCGGAGACATCCGCAAGAAATTCATCTAAAACAAGCTCACAGGCAGAACCGCGCTTTTCCGTATGCAGATCGCGGAAGCGGCGGAGAGACAGATTGCGGACTATTTTATATAAAAAAGCGGCGATCGGATTCGGACGTGCCGGCGGTACAGCGTTCCAGAAACCGAGATAAGCATCATTCACGCACTCTTCGGTGTCCCGGCTGTCGGAGAGAATCCGCGCGGAAATCTTTCTGCATCCTTTTCCGTAGGCAAGATCAAGCTGTACAACTGCATCTTCCGAGCGCGAAAAAAACAGAGCAAGAATTTGTTCGTCGTTCATACCCTTTCCTCCTTAATCCAGCGACACGGCTGCACCGATAAACAGCGGCACTTTATTCTCCGTATCCAGAATCATGTACACAAACGGACGGTTGAGGATAACGGTCGGTTTCTCTTCGCAGGCTGCACCGCCTGTCTCCATCATCACAGCGGTCAGAGCAGCGGCGCGGGTTCCGTCCGTATCAACGGCGATGTGCGTTCTGTGCAGAACCTGCCCGATAAACAGCGAGCCGTCCGCCGTTTCCGCCATGGATGAAAAATCAGCTTTCGCTGTGTCAAACGCGGAAGGCATCCCGAGAGCAGCGAGCGCATTGGCAAGCTCAAACGAATCATCCGTACTGAAGGGAGGAATGCAGGCGATCAGTTCCGCGTTCTGCACATTTTCAAGCAGCGAAGACAGCTTTTCGGCTGTCAGAGAAGAAATCCAGCTGTAAATATCTGTTCCTTCCTCCGGCAGAATTGCGGCAAAGCTGAATCTTTTGCCCTGATACGGACGAATGAATCCGACAGCATCCCTGCCCTCAATGTAAAGGGATTCCGTCGAGCGCATCATCCGCACCTCCTGCTCTTCTCCGTCGTACGAAGAAAAGGTACTGTCGAACAGATCGCTGCTATTGTATGGCTTATCCCACTTTGCATCAAATGCAAGGGCGTTGATGAGATACAGCACAGCACTTTCCGGGATTTCTTTCACTATCGAAGGAATCATCCCGTTCGTTTTTTTCTCGCCCCAACGATTGATATCCCGGACAGCGGACAGATCAATCGGGGAGGCAAAAACATCCGCGGCATAATAATCGGAAGCCGTGCAGAGAAAACTGTCGTGTACGGTCAAAAGATTCTGATCGTCGCGGAACCAGACAGAATTGGCAGGATACAGGGAACAGTCATCCGCGTCGGGAAAGGAAGCCGTGTATGCCGCAGACGCATTGTTCAGTTCGGAGACAGACATACCAAGGACACGCTCCATTTCCTCTTTCGTTTCTCCTTCTGCGCCGTTTGCACACAGGGAGAGGGCAAGACTGACGGAAAGCGGCGAAAGCAGAATGTTGTCCGAAACAGAGACCTCTGCGATCGTTCGGAACAGTTCTGCCGCAAAGCGGATCTGCGCACTGCAGAACTCCGTTCCGATTTCCGTCGGTTCGGCTGCTCTGCTTTCATGCGGCTGCGGTGTCAGTTCAGCGGACGGAAAACCGGCAGAAAACGGACCGCATCCGGTCAGAACGGCGAGGGAGATGCAGCAGGGAATAAGACATCGGGAAATACCGGGTATCATGATGAGTCCTCCTCAGAATGGGTTGTTTACTCTCTATCTACCCATTTTGAGGAAAAAACTACATGATAAGAAAAATTATTTGCTGTTATCTTTATCCAGACGACGTTTTTCCGATTCCGCCTTGCTGTA
>JAFQLN010000058.1 GCA_017414585.1 Clostridia bacterium
AGAACAATGAAACGCTTTCCGTGAAGGACAAGCAGGGAAGAGCGCATACTGTGGACGCACTCGATGTTGTGGCTACTCTGCGCAATGACGGTGTGATCGCCGTATCGGCTGTCAACAAGGATGCGGAAAACAGCAGAACGCTTACCCTTTCTGTTCCCGGTGCGAAGAAGTACCGTGTTCATACGCTCAACGGTGAATCCACGGAAAGCTATAACGATATCGGCGTGAACGGCATTGTTCTCCGTGACGGAGAATGGACGGACTGCGGCGGCGAGATCAGCATTGATCTGGAAGCGCACAGCGTCAATATCATAGAAATCGAACAGTAAAAGACATCCTCTTTTGTATGACAAAAAGGAGAAACCAATGACAAGAGAACAGGCAAGAGCACGTGCGAAAGCGCTTGTTGATCAGATGACGGTCGAAGAAAAAGCGTCGCAGCTGCTCTATAACGCTCCCGCCATCGAACGCCTCGGTATCCGCGAGCATAACTGGTGGAACGAAGCGTCGCACGGCGTGGCGAGATCGGGTATGGCTACCGTCTTCCCGCACGCCATCGGACTTGCCGCCGCCTTCAATCCCGAACTGCTCGGAGAAGTGGGAGACGCGGTTTCAACCGAAGCGAGAGCAAAATATAACAATAGCGTCCTGCATGGGGATCACGATATCTATAAGAATCTCACCTACTGGACGCCGAACATCAATATTTTCCGTGATCCCAGATGGGGCCGCGGACAGGAAACCTTCGGGGAAGACCCGTACCTCACCGCAGTCCTCGGCGTGGAATATATCCGCGGTCTGCAGGGAGAGGGAGAGTTTCTCAAATCTGCCGCCTGTGCGAAGCATTTTGCCGTGCACTCCGGACCCGAAGCACTCCGCCATTCGTTTGACGCAGTTGTGAGCGATCATGACCTGTGGGAGACCTACCTTCCCGCATTTGAATGGACGGTGAAAGCGGGCGTTGCCGGTGTCATGGGTGCGTATAACCGGACAAACGGTCACCCCTGCTGCGCACATCCGACGCTGATGGGAGAAATCCTGCGCGGACAATGGGGCTTTGAAGGCTATTTCGTATCCGACTGCTGGGCAATTTCCGATATCTGCAAGTATCATCATTACACCGATACGATGCAGGAAGCCGCAGCTGCCGCACTGAAAAACGGCTGTCAGCTCAACTGCGGCAACACGTATAAGCACCTGATGGAAGCGTACGAAATGGACCTGATCACGGAAGAGGATATCACCGATGCGGCGGTCAGACTGTTTGAAATCCGTCATCTCCTCGGTGAATTTGAGGAAGTGCGCCCGTATTCCGATATCCCCTTCGACAAGCTCGACTGCGAAGAACACCGTGCACTCAACCTGAAAGCAGCGGAAGAATGTATGGTATTGCTCAAAAACGACGGCATCCTTCCGCTTGATCCGAAAGCAAAGCATAAAATCGCCGTGATCGGACCGAACGCTATGTCCACTGTTGCGCTCGAAGGCAACTACAACGGAATGGCATCCGAATACATCACGGTCGCGGAAGGCGTACGCAGGGTCTTTGCGGATTCTTCCGTCCGCGTTGCCAAGGGATGCAACATCTGGGTGGATCACCGCAACGACTGCTCCGGCTTTACCAATATGATTTCGGAAGGCGTTGCATATGCACAGAACGCCGATACAACCGTTCTCGTTCTCGGACTGGACTGCCACATCGAAGGCGAACAGACCGGAATGCATAATGAATACTTCGACGATGGTGACAAGAAGCAGCTCATTCTCCCGAAAACACAGATGGAACTTGCACAAAAAGTCTGCGAAGTCTGCGACAACGTGATTGTCGTTGTCTTTGCGGGCAGTGCGGTGGATCTCGGTGAGGAACTGACCTCCCGCGCACGTGCGATTATCCACGGCTGGTATCCGGGTGCTGTCGGCGGTCTGGCTGCGGCAAGACTGATCGCGGGAATGTACTCGCCGAGCGGAAAACTCCCGATTACCTTCTACGCAAATGAAAACGGTCTTGCGGACATTACGGAATATGCAATGACCAACCGCACATACCGTTATTATACCGGCAAGCCGCTGTATCCGTTCGGCTACGGTCTGTCGTATACGAGCTTCGCTTATTCCGACGTCAAGCTGCTTTCGGAAACTGACGACGAATATGAAATCGGATTGACACTGGAAAACACCGGCGCGATGGATGGCATCGAAAAGGTGCAGGTTTACGCTTCCTACACAGATTCCAGAACCGTGACGCCGTTCTGCCAGCTCTGCGGACTCAAAGCAGTCAGACTTGCGGCGGGCGAAAAGGTCACAACGACTGTGCGGGTGAACAAATACTGGACAAAGGCAGTTCTCGAAGACGGTTCTCGTGTCGAGGCGGACGGCAGACTGGAATTCACTGTCGGCGGACACCAGCCCGATGCAAGAAGCCGTGAGCTTCTCGGAGACGATCTTCAGAAACTGGTACTGAAAGTGGTGATGAAATGAAATATACAATCGGTATAGATATCGGTACATCCGGCACGAAAACCGTGCTGTTTGACCAGACCGGCAAAAAGATTGCATCTTCAACAATCGAATATCCCATGTCTCAGCCGAAGAACGGCTGGGCGGAACAGAATCCTCTCGACTGGTGGAACGCAGTGCTCGGAACAACGGCAGATGTCGTCAAAAAGAGCGGCGTGCCCGCAGCGGATATTGTGGGTATCGGTCTTTCCGGACAGATGCACTCGGTTGTCCTGCTCGACAAGGATAACAATGTTCTTCGCCCGTCGATTCTGTGGTGCGACCAGAGAACAGCGGAAGAATGCGCGGATATCGAAGCACTTGTCGGCAGAAAACGCCTGATTGAAATCACGGCAAACCCCGCGCTCACCGGCTTCACCGCATCCAAAATCATGTGGGTAAAGAAGCACGAACCCGAAATCTGGGAAAAGACCGCGCACATCCTTCTCTGCAAGGACTACATCCGCTTCATGATGACCGGCGAATACGCAACCGAAGTATCCGACGCGAGCGGTATGCAGCTTCTCGATGTTCCGAACCGCTGCTGGTCGGATGAAGTGCTTGAGAAGCTCGGTATTGACAAGAATCTTCTCGGCAAGGTTTACGAATCCCCCGAAATCACCGGATATATCACCGATGAAATTGCCGCAAAGACCGGTCTTGCTGCCAGAACGCCCGTTGTCGGCGGGGCAGGGGACAATGCGGCAGCCGCAGTCGGTGAAGGTGTTGTGTCCGACGGACGCGCATTCACCACCATCGGCACAAGCGGCGTTGTATTCGCGCATACGGACAAGATCCAGATTGATCCGGACGGAAAAGTGCATACCTTCTGCTGCGCTGTTCCCGGTGCATGGCACGTTATGGGCGTAACGCTTGCGGCAGGACAGTCCCTCCGCTGGCTGCGCGACACAATCTGCACGGAAGAAATCCGTCAGGCGGAAGCCGAAGGCGTTGACCCGTACATGATTATGGACAAGGAAGCGGCACAGTCTCCCATCGGTGCGAACCGGCTGCTCTATATGCCCTACATCATGGGCGAAAGAACTCCGCATCTTGACCCGGACTGCCGCGGCGGCTTTGTCGGTCTTTCCGGTATGCATACAAGAGCGGATCTCACCCGTGCGGTTCTCGAAGGCGTATGCTACTCCCTCAAGGACTGCCTCGGCGTACTCGATGCCATGGGCGTCAATCCTGAAGATATGCGCATCTGCGGCGGCGGCGGCAAGAGCCCGTTCTGGAGAAAGATGCTCGCGGATGTATACGGTATTCTGGTACTCCGCATTGAATCGGATGAAGGTCCGGCACTCGGCGTTGCTATTCTCGCCATGGTCGGTGCGGGACTGTACCCGTCCGTGAAGGATGCCTGCGATACCATCGTAAGCATCAAGGATTCCACGGCAAACGATCCCGAAAACACTGCGAAGTACGGTGAATTCTACGCAGTTTACAAGACTCTCTACGCGAACCTGAAGAACAGCTTCAAGGCACTCGCGGCACTCTAATAAATATTTCACAGGAGGACTACACAATGGAAAAGAAGGTTCTGATTTTTCAGGGCGGCTGGGACGGACATGAACCGAAGCTGACCTCGAAGCGCTTTGCGCGTCTGATGGAAGAAGAGGGCTACACCGCAGAAATCTACGATACGCAGGATTGTCTTGCCGACCGCGAAAAGCTCTGCGAATACTCCCTCATTGTTGCTTGCTGGACGATGGGACAGATTCCCGGTGAATATACCCGCAACATTTCCTACGCAGTGGGCAGAGGCACCGGTCTGGCAGGATGCCATGGCGGTATGTGCGACGCATTCCGTATGGATACCGAATGGCAGTTCATGACCGGCGGTCAGTGGGTCAGCCATCCGGGCGGTGACGGTGTTGAATACACTGTAAATGTAATCCACGGCGCGAACCCCATCACAGAGGGTCTCGAAGACTTCCCCGTAAAGAGCGAACATTACTATCTTCATATCGACCCGTCCATTGAAGTTCTGGCAACGACCCGTTTCCCGCTCGTTCACTACTACCATATTTCCAACAAGATTGTTGATATGCCCGTCGCATGGACGAAGTTCTGGGGCAATGGACGTGTATTCTACACCTCTCTCGGTCATCACGACGACGTATTCGACAATTCCCCGAACGCAGAAATTCTCATGAAGCGCGGTATGTTATGGGCAGCGGAAGGCAAGCAGTACGCAATCGACCACAACCTTACCACCGAACGCTTTGAAAACAACGCGAAGATGTATTGATCGGCAGCGCAGTCCTGCGTTGGAGGAAATTGGAGAATAACGGATGGAAAAATATTTAATCAATCCTAACCAGAAAATCAGCCATATCAATCGTGATATCTACGGTTGTTTCAGCGAACATCTCGGCAGATGTATCTACGAAGGTATGTTTGTAGGGGAAGATTCCCCGATCCCCAATGTCAATGGGATGCGTAAAGACGTGATTGATGCTCTGCGTGAAATGGGACTGCCCGTTCTGCGCTGGCCCGGCGGATGCTTTGCCGACGAATATCACTGGAAAGACGGTATCGGCCCGAAGGAAAGCCGCAAGAAGATGATCAACACCCACTGGGGCGGCGTCATTGAGGACAACTCCTTCGGTACGCACGAATTCTTTGAAGCCTGCAGACAGATCGGCTGTGAAGCATATATCTGCGGCAATGTCGGCTCCGGCACTGTGCAGGAAATGAGCGAATGGGTCGAATATATGACCTCCGACGGTATCTCTCCCATGTCCGCATCCCGTAAGGAAAACGGACGGGAAGAACCGTGGAAGCTGAAGTATTTCGGCGTCGGAAACGAAAACTGGGGCTGCGGCGGCTCGATGACTCCGGAATTTTATGCGGATCAGTACAGACGCTACGCAACCTATGTTCGCACTTATGACCCGAATAACCGGGCAAATAAGATCGCCTGCGGTCCGAACGGCGCGGATTATAACTGGACCGATGTGCTCATGAAAAAAGCCGGCGGCATGATGAACGGTCTGTCCCTGCATTATTACACCATCCCTTCCGGACACTGGGGCAAAAAAGGCAAAGCACTCGAGTACACGGATGAAGAATATTACGCAACGATTACCAAGGCGTACTTTATGAATGAACTGGTCACCCGCCACGGCGAGATCATGAACCGCTATGACCCGAACAAACGTGTTGGTCTGATCGTGGATGAATGGGGGATCTGGTTCGATGTTGAAGAAGGCACCAATCCCGGCTTCCTCTATCAGCAGAGTACGCTGCGTGATGCGATGGTTGCAGGTCTGACATTCAATATCTTCAACAAGCACTCCGACCGCGTGAAGATGGCGAATATCGCCCAGACCATCAATGTGCTTCAGTCTGTTGCTCTGACTGACGGTGAGGAAATGATCCTGACGCCGACCTACTACGCATTCAAGATGTACAAGGATCATCAGGATAACACCCTGCTCGGTTCTTACATCACCACGCCCATGCTCGACGCGAAAACCCCCGCGCTTATCGAAAGCGCATCCGTGAAGGAAGACGGCACGATCGTTGCAACGATTGTCAATACCTCCCTCACAGAAGCGTCGGAAGTTCTCTGCCAGATCGCGGATACAAAGGCCAGCGGTATCACAGCGGAAATTCTCACCGGCGAAGCACACGATCACAACGACTTTGAAAACAAGAACGTGGTGAAGATCGAAGCATTCGACGGATTTGAAATGACCGCCGACGGATTCAAAACAACACTGCCGCCCTGCTCGATCGTTAAGTTCCTTATCCGCTGATATGGAGGAATGCAAACGGTGTCTGCTCCGTGAAGCTGCACAGGACGACACATTCCGTGATATCCAGACGCGGATTGAGAAACTCTCTCCCGGCGATAAAGCGGATGAAGACCTGTACCGCACGAGGCTGGATGCCTGCAGAGACTGTGATCATCTGATTTCAGGAATCTGCATGAAATGCGGCTGCTATGTGGAATTCCGTGCGGCTTTCCGTAAAATGAAATGTCCGAATGCTGCAGACCGGAAATGGTAGGCAGGATTCGCTGAAATTCGCAAAAACAAACAGAAAGGATTCAACATCATGAAAAAGATCAAAATCGGTTTTGTCGGTGTCGGCGCTATCTCCGGCATTTACCTTGAAAACATTACCAATATGTTCAAGGAAATCGAAATCATCGGTGTCTGCGACCTGATCCGTGAACGTGCGGAAAATGCTGTAAAGAAGTACAACATTCCCAAGCTTTACAACGATATGTACGAACTGTTCGCTGATCCGGAAGTCGACATTGTTCTCAACATCACCCGTCCCTACGAACACTACGAAGTTACCAAGGCTACTCTCAATGCCGGCAAGCATGTCTACTGCGAAAAGCCCCTCGGCGCTTCTCTCGAAGAAGGTAAGGAACTTGTTGCTCTCGCAAAGGAAAAAGGTCTCCTTCTCGGCGGTGCTCCCGATACATATCTCGGCGCAGGTATCCAGACCTGCCGCAAGATCATCGAAGACGGTGTTATCGGCGATATTGTAGGCTGTGGTGGCTGGCTCGTATGCCACGGTCACGAATCATGGCATCCGGATCCGGAATTCTACTACAAGTACGGCGGCGGCCCTATGTTCGACATGGGTCCGTATTACC
>JAFQLN010000059.1 GCA_017414585.1 Clostridia bacterium
CCCTTCAAATCGCAGAACATGGCACTCAATTCCTTTATCACCGAAGAAGGTCTGGAAATGGGACGTGCTCAGGTGGTGCAGGCGGAAGCGGCAGGCATCAAGCCGTCCGTGCTGATGAATCCGATTCTGCTCAAGCCCACCACCGACGTCGGCTCGCAGGTGATTGTCAACGGTGAGGTGCGCGGCAACATGCGTGCGGCGGATTACTTCAAATACAAAAAAGAACTGATTCCCGACATCATGCATGCCTACAACACACTCGCCGCCGAGAATGATATTATAGTCATCGAGGGTGCGGGAAGTCCTGCGGAGATCAATCTCAAAAGCACGGATATCGTCAACATGGGCATGGCGAAAATGGCGAAGGCTCCCGTACTTCTGGTAGGTGACATTGACCGAGGCGGCGTGTTTGCACAGCTTTACGGTACGGTTGCGCTTCTGGAAGAGGATGAACGGGCGATGGTCAAGGCAACCATCATCAACAAATTCCGGGGCGACGTAAAGATTCTCGAACCGGGTCTGGATATGCTGTATGATCTGGTGAAAGTCCCCTGTGCGGGGGTTTTTCCGTACACCCATGTGGATATCGACGACGAAGACAGTCTGTCCGAGCGGCTGACCGCAGGCGAGCGTAAGGAGATCGACATTGCGGTGATCTCGCTTCCGCGTATCTCCAATTTCACGGATTTCTCGCCGTTCTCGCGGTTCTCCACCGTGTCCCTGCGCTATGTGAAGAACGTGTTCGAGCTTGGCTCTCCCGACATGATCATCATTCCCGGCACGAAATCCACGATTTCCGATCTGAAATGGATGCGCCAGAACGGTCTGGAAACGGAAATTCTGAAGAAAGTATCCCGCGGCACACCGGTATTCGGTATCTGCGGCGGTTTGCAGATGCTCGGAATAAATATTTCCGACCCATACAGCACCGAAAGCGGCGGCGAAATTGCCGGGATGGGTCTTCTGCCGATTGAAACGGTATTTGCAAAAGAAAAGACCCGTACCCAGACGGAAGGCAGTTTTGAGAACAACGAAGGCATCTTCAGCGGTCTGAATGGGCTTTCCTACCGAGGATATGAAATTCACATGGGACAAAGCGGCGATATGGGTGCTGTGGTGCAGAGCGGCAATGTATATGGCAGCTACGTCCACGGGATTTTTGACGAAAACGGCATTGCCGAAACGATCATCCGCGCACTGTGCGAAAAACGGGGACTGACCTTCGATGCGGATGCGGTGTTTGATGTTCACGCATACCGCGAAGCTCAGTATGACAAGCTGGCAGACGCGGTGCGTGAGGCACTCGATATGGATATGATCTATCGGATTCTGGAGGAAGGCGTATGATTCATCTGTACTGCGGTGACGGAAAAGGCAAAACTACCGCCGCTGTCGGACTTGCCGTCCGAGCCGCCGGAAGCGGAATGAAAGTGCTGTTCGTCCAGTTTTTCAAAAACGGTAATTCTTCCGAAGTGGAGGTGCTGGCATCCATCGGCGGTATTGAGACCTGCCATCCGACTGTCCATTACGGACGGTTTAAGACGATGACCGACAATCAGAAAGCCGAAATACACACGCATTACGGTGAGATGCTTACGGACATCATCCGTCGGGCAGACCGGTTTGATCTCATCGTACTGGACGAGGCGGTTTCTGCCTGCGGATATGGCATGATCGAAGCGGATACGCTGTGTGCATTTTTGCGGCAGGAGGGCGTTCGCCGGGAAATCGTGCTGACAGGACGGAATCCCCTGACGGAGCTTGTTGAGCTTGCCGATTATGTGACGGAGATGAAAAAGATAAAGCATCCTTTTGACGGCGGAATTGCGGCGCGGAAAGGGATTGAATACTGACAAACAGCCTGTGGGACGAAAAAATCCCGCAGGCTGTTGTTATATAGCTGTATAATGTTTCTTCGGGGCATCAATCACATATCCGCCGCCCGGTTTCGGCTGCCATTCGTAGCGGTTCTTGCCATCTTCGGGAAAGAGATACGCCATGATCGCCGCAATCACACCACCGTGGGTGACAAGAAGCGTATCCCGACCATCCTCGATCAGTCGATGCAGTCCGTCGATCACGCGCGCGGTCATGATATTGCCGCCCTCGCCGCCGGGTGTGATGTTTGCTTCATTGTCGCCCGAAATCCATGCGATATAGTCGGGATCGTTCTTCATTTCCTCATACGAGCGCATCTCAAATGCCCCGAAATCCATTTCGCAGAAAGACGCATTCGTTTTGTGAGGGATATTTCCATATAGAATCGACAGCGTTTCTTCACACCGCTTCATGCCGCTGGTCAGGATGCGATACCCCGTAATATTCGGATATGCGGTCGTTTTGTTTTTTTAAAAAA
>JAFQLN010000060.1 GCA_017414585.1 Clostridia bacterium
CCTTCCCTGAGGAAGGGTTCAAAGTGTTCCATATATTCGCCCGCGCTGACCTGAGAGGTCTTGGTGTCTGCGCCGGCAACCATTGCCGCATAGAAATCGTCAAAGGACATGGAGCGGCCGAGGTCGTCGGGACGCTCCACGCCGTCCATGGTGTAATGGAAGCAGACGTAGTGAATATCGCGGGAGACAAAATGTTCGTGGGAAAGGTCTGCCGTCGAACAGCAGCTGAGAACATAATTCTGCATAGGAAAAAGTCCTTTCTGTGCAGTAAAGATGAAATGTTTATAGTTCTAAGTATACACAAAATTTTATTGTTGTTTTTATTCTACCATATTTCCCCTGCGAAATCAAGACTGCACGCGGATTTTTGTGAAAGAAAACAGGAAAAATATAAACAAAATTTTTTAGGATAGTATGGACGTTTTTCGGAAGCGGGATACAGGGGAATGAAAAAATTTACATAATACAGCATTTCCGCAAAAGAATGCAAAACAAAAAAGTCAATCCGTAGGGACACGGCGTGCCGTGTCCGCCAAACGATTTGAACAGAGCATATTTTGCAAACAGAATATCCGATTTGGATGAAATTCCGACAAAATTTTGCTCATCCGGATTGTTCGACGGACACGGCGCGCCGTGTCCCTACGTATGAACTTTTACTTTTTCAATGTCACCAGAATGGTCGTGTACAGCGGGAGTTCAAAAATATGCGCGCCGCGTTCGCCGAAGAAGACTTCTTCCACGCGCACACCGGTGTCGTCTGCCGTGTCGATGAAGCGGTATTCCGCCGTCACGCCCTCGCCGGAAGCAAACCCCGACCAGTCGATGCGGACACGCTTCGTTTCCTCTTCGCAGCGGGTGCCGTCGATGCTCGCATGGTCCCTGTAATACGTCAGCAGGATTGCGGCTTCCGTACCGTCGTCACGGACGGCGGCTGCCGCAAAGACGTCCGGATCGTCCGCGGTGCAGGAAACCTCGTTTTTCAGCTGATACAGACGGGAGAAGTACTTAATCGCGTAATACGGCTTGAACGGCGTCTGGGAAAGATAGTCGAACAGACCGTTCCAGCCGGTGTTGATCCGCGCGTCGTAGTACATCAGATGGTCGAGAGGCGAATGCTGGCACGCGAGCATGGAACCGGCGACGAACGCGGAACCCTTGAGCGAGGGGATCACGCGGTAGGAATACAGCATATCCTCGGCGGGCTGCCAGTTTTTGACGTAGTTCCATTCGTTGAGGATGGTTTCGGTTTCCTTGTAGCCGTATTCGTCAAGAAGACGCCGTGCTTCGACCGCCTGGGACGCAACATCCTGCGGCGTTTTTGCATAACGGTGGAAAGAGAAAAAGTCCATCGGAACCGGATCGGCCTTGTCGCGGGTGATGTAGTCGAAGAAGGGGATCAGAAACCGCTTGTTGTTCACAGATGTCACCGCCGGACCGCCGATTTTCAGATGCGGGAAGCACGCCTTCAGATGACGTGCCGCGATTTCGAACAGTTCAAAGAATTGTTCTTCCGGACCGTCCCAGCACTGCGGATGCAGGTCGGGTTCGTTCCAGATTTCCCAGTATTCGATGCCGTAGTGGTGTCCGTCCGCCCATCCTTCGTTCATGTGGCGGATGATGTGTTC
>JAFQLN010000061.1 GCA_017414585.1 Clostridia bacterium
GGGTCTGAACGTCATGCAGTACATCGCATACGCACAGCGCGGCGACTTCGAAAAG
Organism: Clostridia bacterium; assembly: GCA_017414585.1. Next base: position 56 of record JAFQLN010000061.1, read on the forward strand.
TGCGCGGAAGAATCCTTCGACTGCGTTATGTGCGGTGTATGCTCCTCCAGATGCCCCGCCGGTATTTCCCATCCTCAGGTGGCAATGCTTGCAAGACGAATCAACGGCAAGTATCTGGCACCGAAGACCGGCCATCTGGAAGACCGCGTACAGGAAATCAAGAACGGTACCTTCGAAGAACTGCTTCAGGCTCTCATGCAGAAGCCCGTTGCCGAAATGAAGGAACTGTACAACAACAGAGAAATCGAAAAGTAAGGAGGGGACGGAAATGGTAGAAAAGAGAACAGCGGTATATACCGAAGAAATGCTCGAATCCATGAAAAAGGTGGAAGCTGCAAGAGCGGCGAACACCGAATTCGAGCCCCGCAGAATGACTGCGGAAGAAAAAGAAACCCTCCTCGCAACCTATCACCCCGACTATAAGGAAAGCGAATTCGCGACTCTGAAGATCGGTGTCAATGCCGGCGAAAAGGTTCCCACCGAGCTGGCGGCTCTCCTGCAGGCAAACAGCCGGATCACCGCGGATCAGGTGGATCTCGATAAAATCGACTACGATGTTGACGTTCTCATCATCGGCGGCGGCGGTGCAGGTGCATCTGCGGCAATCGAAGCTCACAAGAACGGTGCAAACGTCATGATCGTAACCAAGCTCCGCATCGGTGACGCGAACACCATGATGGCGGAAGGCGGCATTCAGGCGGCAGACAAGCCGAACGACAGTCCCGCGATCCACTATCTCGACGCATTCGGCGGCGGTCACTTTGCGGCAAAGCCGGAACTGCTCTATAAGCTCGTCAACGACGCTCCCGAAGCGATCCAGTGGCTGAACGACCTCGGCGTGGAATTCGACAAGATGCCCGACGGTACCATGGTCACCACCCACGGCGGCGGTACCTCCAGAAAGAGAATGCACGCGGCAAAGGACTACTCCGGTGCTGAAATCATGAGAACCCTCCGGGACGAAGTGCTGAACAGAGGCATCCCGGTCATCGATTTCACCTCCGCTGTGGAACTGATTCTCGATGAAAACGGCAAGTGCGCAGGCGCGGTTCTGATGAACATGGAAACGAAGGAACTTCTGGTTGCACGCGCAAAGACCGTCATCATGGCAACCGGCGGCGCAGGTCGTCTCCATTACCAGGGATTCCCCACCTCCAACCACTACGGAGCAACCGCTGACGGTCTGGTTCTGGGCTATCGTGCGGGCGCAAAGCTTCTGTATGCGGATACCCTCCAGTACCATCCCACCGGCGCGGCGTTTCCCGAGCAGATCTTCGGCGCACTGGTAACCGAAAAGGTTCGTTCCCTCGGCGCAAAGCTGGTCAACAAGAACGGCGAAGTCTTCATGCATCCGCTGGAAACCCGTGACGTATCCGCGGCATCCATCATCCGTGAATGCACCGCGCGTGACAACGGTCTGGAAACGTCCGACGGTCTCGGTCTGTGGCTGGATACTCCCATGATCGAGCTGAAGGGCGGCGAAGGCACGATTGAAAAGAGAATTCCCGCAATGATGAGAATGTTCGGCAAGTACGGCATCGACATCCGCAAGGAACCGATCCTTGTGTATCCCACCCTCCACTACCAGAACGGCGGTCTGGATATTTCCGCGGACGGCATGACCGGCGTGGAAAACCTCTACGCAGCAGGCGAAGTGGTCGGCGGTATCCACGGCAGAAACCGACTGATGGGCAACTCTCTGCTTGACATCATCGTATTCGGCAGAAACGCAGGTCAGCAGGCGTCTGAGAAGGCAAAGTCTGTGGAAGTCGGCGCTCTGACGCTCGGACACATCGCGAAGTTTGCGGAAGAAGCGAAGGAAGCGGGCATTGCAACGGACGTTGTTTCCCCGAAGCTGCTGCCGGTTTACGACCACGGCAACGAAAACGTGGTCAAGAAAGCGTTCTGAGAAAGCGCAGGCGATTATAATAAAGGAAGGGGAGTTCCGTAAAACGGATTTCCCTTCCGGAACCAAGCGGAGTTTATGTTATGGCACAGAAAAACAAAGTCAGCTTTACGGTTCGGATCGATGAGGACCTGTACAAGAAGTTTCTCGCGGTTGCGGCGGCAGAGGGACGGGACGAAAACAACCACATCCTGCACCTGATCCGTACGAACGCGGCGTATCACGAACGAATCCACGGCAAGATTGACGTATCCAAAATCAAGCTCCCGGAACCGGAAAAGCCGGAATCCGGGGAATAACAGTGGAGGCCAATATGGCAAAGAAGGAAAAGAGCAAATTCCTTGAGGAATTCAAGAAATTCATCGCGCGCGGCAACGTGATCGACATGGCAGTCGGTGTTGTTGTCGGTTCCGCATTCACAGCGATCGTGAACCAGCTCGTACAGAGCATCATCAATCCCTGCATCGGCAAGCTCTTCGGTGACATCAATCTGGCGGACTACAAGGTCGTTCTCACCGCCGCTACCGAAGAAACCCCCGAAGTAGCCATCCTCTACGGCTCCTTCATTCAGGCAATCATCAACTTCCTCCTCGTTGCGTTCAGCGTATTTGTTCTGGTACGCGCCATCAACCGCGTCAAGGACGCTATGACCAAGAAGCAGCGCGAAGAAGAAGAGGCAGCAGCAAAGGCAGCGGAAGCGGCAAAAGAACCCGAAGCTCCGCCGGAACCCTCCGAGGAAATCCTCCTCCTCCGCGAAATCCGCGATTCGCTGAAGAAGTAAGAAATGGAGTTGCCGGGGAGGGACTTTTCTCAAAAAGTCCCTCCCCGGACCCCTCTTCAAAAACTTTTAAACCGGGAATACATACAAAGAAAGTGCAGATCGGAAGAAACGTAATTTTGTTCGGCTGACAGCCGTTATGTTCCTTCAAATTTGCACTTTCTTTGTCTTGTCTTA
>JAFQLN010000002.1 GCA_017414585.1 Clostridia bacterium
AATGGAAGAATGACAGAAAATTGTCTCTTCAAAAAGCGTCTCTGCCCTTGCAAAACAGGCACGGATATGGTATAATGCCTGCAGAGAATGCCGAAATACAGGGGTATGATATGGACGATTTTACATCAAGAGTTGATCTGCAGAAAATCATAAACGAACAGAAGCTGAAGGTGATTTATACACCGGACGATCCTTCCCGCATCATGATCAGTTCCACGGATGTTATCCGTCCCGGACTGGCGCTTGCCGGCTTCTTTGATTATTTTGATCCGAGACGTATCCAGATTCTCGGCAGTGCGGAAAGTATGTTTATCAAGCAGATGCCCGAGGAACTGCGCCGGGAACGTCTCAGCGATTTCTTCAAGCGCAATCCCGTGGCTGTTGTTGTCACGCACGGTCAGGACATCGACCCGATGGTGGTTGAACTGGCTGAATATTTTGAAATTCCGCTCTGCTGGACGGAAGAGATGACCAGCGACTATATGGCAGCGCTTATCGCTTATCTGCACGTACAGCTCGCTCCGCAGATTACGCGGCACGGTGTTCTTGTAGAAGTATACGGCGAGGGGATTCTCATCACCGGCGACAGCGGCGTCGGCAAAAGCGAAACGGCAATTGAACTGATCAAGCGCGGACACCGTTTTATCGCGGACGATGCGGTTGAACTGCGCAAGGTGTCGGCAAAAGCAATCGTCGGAAGTGCGCCGGAACTGATCCGCTACTACATCGAACTGCGCGGCATCGGGATCGTGGATGTACGCCGGCTTTTCGGTATGGGTTCGGTCAAGGCAACGGAAAAAATTGATATGATCATTAACCTCGAACCGTGGGTGCAGGGGAAAATGTACGACCGCATGGGTCTGGATACGGAATTTACCGATATTATGGGAATTCTGATTCCCACCACGACCATTCCCGTTAAGCCCGGACGCAACCTCGCTGTCGTTCTGGAAATCGCCGCAATGAATAACCGTCAGAAGAAGATGGGTTACAATACGGCAGAAGAATTCAATCAGAAGCTTTTGCAGAGTATGGGCATCTCGGAAGACGAAATGTAAATATATGACAACGCTGTGTTTTGACCGACACGGCGTTTTTTGCGGCAGACTGAAAATTACAGAACATGGGAAAGCAGATGAACGGCAGAAAGAATCCGCATATATGGAGCAGCACGGAAGGGATTACAGCTTCGCTCCGGACAGAAATGAAATTTTCTCTGTATGCATATAAATACTTGCAAAAGAGGAGAGAATATGCTATAATTTGATTTGCGGAAAGATTTTTCCGAAACCAGGATAGAGTAGACACTGCGGCGTCAAGTGCCGTCGGAACGGGGAGTTGTCCGGCGGACGAAAGTCGATTTGCCCGGCTGCGGTTGCGGTGTCGCATCCCGCTGTCATTATAAAGAGCGCCATCACTCTCATAAATGTTCAGTCGGAAGTGTTTCTTTTCGCACACATTTATGGGAGGTTTTGTTTATGAACAAAAGAATTTCTGTCCGCCTTATCACGTACTGTGCCATGCTGATTGCCGTGGAGATTGTCCTGAACCGGTTCTGTTCCTATAATTCGACGTTTCAGAAAATAGGACTCAGTTTCATTCCGATCATCATCACTGCCAATCTTCTGGGACCTGCCTGTGCAGCCATTGTCTATGGACTTGCCGACCTCATCGGCGCTCTGCTGTTTCCGATCGGACCGTACCATCCCGGATTCACGATTTGCGCCGCCGCAATGGGATTTGTTTACGGGATATTTCTCTATAAAAAGCCCGGATCGGACAAAAAAATCCGTTTCTTTCCGAATATCATCACACCCGTGCTGATCAATAACATTGTTTTCAGCCTGTTTATCAATACTGCATGGATTGCTATGCTGTATTCATCAAAAACATACGGCGGATACTTTCTTGCCCGCCTGCCCGAAGCGGTGATCCAGATCGTTGTGAGTATGATTCTGATTCCGACACTGATCAAGCTCTGCAGTCAGCTCCGGAAAGTAATAAAAAGCCATCTTCCGAACAAGGAGGTTTCCCAATGACCTACTCCGAAGCACTTGCCTATATTCATTCCGTCACATGGAAGGGAAGCCGTCCGGGACTGGAACGCATCACGGAATTGTGTGAGCGTCTCGGCAATCCGCAGGATTCGCTCCGGTTCATTCATGTTGCGGGAACGAACGGCAAAGGTTCAACCTGCCGCATGCTTGCATCGATTCTCGAAAAAGCCGGATACCGCGTGGGACTGTTCACATCTCCCTATATCGAACGCTTCAACGAGCGCATTATGCTCTGCGGACAGGATATCGCGGATGACGACCTTGCGCGTGATACCGAAACCGTCCGTGTTCATGCGGATGCGATGGCGGACAGCCCGACAGAATTTGAACTGATCACAGCCATTGCGCTCGTCTATTACAAACGAATGCAGTGCGATTTTGTCGTCTTTGAGTGCGGACTCGGCGGACGCTTGGACTCTACCAATGTCATCAAAACACCCGTCCTCTCCCTGATTACCGGGATTGACCTTGACCATACGGCAATTCTCGGAGATACCGCCGGAAAGATCGCTGCCGAAAAAGCAGGCATTATCAAGCAAGGCGTGCCGGTTCTTTTCGGGGAAGGCACAGCGGAAGCGGAAGAAGTCATCCGTCAGACTGCAGAAGAAAAAAACAGCCCGTATTATCGGACCGACTTTTCAAAAATTGCGGACATAAACAGTGACCTGTCCGGAACAGCCTTCCGTTTTGACGGACGTACGGTGAAAATCGGACTGCACGGTCTTTATCAGACACGCAACACGGCAACCGTTCTGACCGCGGTTCGGATTCTGCGTGAGTGCGGCATTGCAGTCAGCGAAGCGGCGGTGGACGAAGGGCTTGCTTCGGCATACTGGCCCGCACGGTTTGAAATTATTGCGGATACGCCGACGGTGATCTATGACGGAGCGCACAATCCGCAGGGCATCGCAGGTGCTGTCGAAAATATTGCACATTATCTCTCGCCGATGACGGAGGACGGAAAAGTTGCTCTTCTGATGGGCGTGATGGCGGACAAGGATCACGAGAAAATGATCGCCATGCTTGCGCCTTATGCCAGAGCAGTCTTCTCCGTGACCCCGGCAAACGAACGCTCCCTCCATTCCGCTGATCTGGGGAAGGAATTTGAAGCGTGCGGCGTCCGTGCCGAGGCATATGAAGATTTACCGCAAGGCGTCCGTGCGGCGGTGGATTTTGCCAAAAAAGAAAAATGTCCGTTGGTTTGTCTCGGATCGCTGTATATGTATGCCGATGTCAAACACGCGGTGCGGGAAAATCTGAACAATTAAATGAAAAGAAAACAGGAGGTTTTTATGAAGACATTGCGCGGGGCAGCCCGGATTTTCTGTCTTTGCGCCATTCTGTTCGGTCTGACCTCCTGTCAGCTGATGGATGCGCTCGGATTTGATACATACGATTATATGAGCGAAAAAGTAATCACAACCCATCCAGCCGATTCGGAACTGTCCGAAGAACTGGAAGAACTGCTTTCCATGCTGATTACGGATTCGCCGTATCTTACAACCTTTGAAAATATGAGCGATGCGATCCGGTATTACCGCGACGCCGTTCTGACGCGGATGCTGGAGACGGGGTACTCCAAGTATTCCGGCAATACGGCACTCATTGAAAAAGCGGAGCGTGCGTATCCGGAGTACAGCATTACGCAGATTATCCCCGAAAGTGAGTTTGAAGCAACGATGTACCGCTGTTTCGGCGGCGATGTGATGCTGAATCATAAAGACGGGGCACGGTTTAAGTATCTGCCGAAAGTCAGCGCGTATATTTCCATGGTTGTTCCCGTGGCAAGCGGACTGAAGCCGGAAATCACGAAGCTGTCCGAAACCGATCAGACATACCGCGTGCATTTTCATGTCACCGACGGAGAGATCCGGTCCGATGACTACTTCGCACTCATTATCAAAAGAGAAGACGGAACCCTCTACATCAAAAAGCTGCTGGAAGGTTCCGCCGTGAAAGACTGAATTATTTTCCAAAAAGCATCGCTTTCGCAGAGTGATGCTTTTCTATATAGGCGATCAGAATGGTTCCGAGCACACCGCAGGCGATGATTTCTCCGATGCCGACCGTTGCTGCGAAATAAAAAAACATATTCTGTCCGCCGACACCGGATGCGATAAGTACAAGCGGGATGATAACAGCATTGGAAAGAATGGTCGGAAGGGAAGCGAGATAAGGCAGTTTCCGGAGAAAAAAGGCAAGGACAGCGCCGATGAGCGTTGCGAGAGTTCCGAAAAGAATGTCATATACCGTTCCGCCGCAGAGCAGATTGGACAGAAGACAGCCGATGGTTACCCCCGGAATAGCGGCAGCCGTGTAAACCGGCAGGACACAGAGCATCTCGGATAGACGGATCTGAATGGCACCGGATGCCAGTCCGAACGCAGCGGACAGCAGAGTCAGAGCGGTGTAGACTGCGGCGATCATGCCGGCTTTTGCGAGAAATTTCGTGTTTTTTTTCATGATGTTCCCCTTTATGGGACAAAAAAACTGCCCGATACGAACGAATCCGAGCGCCGTATCACGCAGTCTGTCCGTAGTTTTGATTTAGGTGAGGATGGTCACGAACTCACCGTTTTTGAATTGCAAATAATATTATACCATGAACCGCCGGCTTTGTAAAGAGCAGAAGCAAAAATTCCTGTTCAGTTTTGGAGAATTTGGAGAAGAGCATCGCATCCGCGTTCGATATCACGGTAAGTGATGTCAAAGCGGTCAGTGTACCACGGATCCGCCACCTCTCCTCCGCCGCAGAAGTCGAGCAGTTTTCTGATTTTGCCGTCCGGATCACCGCCGCAGATTCTGTGCATATTCCGGATATTTGCCGCATCCATGCCGATGAGCAGATCATACGCCGCATAATCGGATTTCTGCAGCTGCACGGCAGTCTTTCCCGAACAGGAAATGCCATGCTTCGCCAGTTCCGCTTTTGCCGGAGGATAAACGGGATTGCCGCGTCCCATGTGGATTTCTTCCGTGCTGGTTGCGGCGGACCGGATGACAAACGCATCGGAAAGCCCGCGCTTTTCAAGCATATCCTTGAAAATGAATTCCGCCATAGGACTGCGGCAGATGTTGCCGTGGCAAATAAATAGTATTTTTATCATCGCCTTATATCTCCATATAAGTTTTGTATTTCTTCTCAAATGCACAATACTGCAGGTTTTTTCGGCATTTTCTTGTTTCTGTGTTTTCGGGATATCTTCTCAAATCCTCCCGTATTTTCTCATGCTTTTTCCTGTAATATTGGTAAATGGGCGTGTCGCATTTACATTGAAAAGTGTAATTTGCGACACGCCTTCTCGCTATTTCAA
>JAFQLN010000062.1 GCA_017414585.1 Clostridia bacterium
GGCGGTCCTCGGTGAAGAGTCCATCGGAGTTTGCAATGAGGATGTTGTGATCCACATCAAGGATGCTTGCAGATACCTGGGAGATGTCCTCATGATAATTTTTCGCTGCAAAATAGCCTGCCTTGAGCAAATCAATTTTTGTGGTTTTCTTAGCGGTGTCGGGGACAATTTTAATTCCGTGGATATCGGGGAAGATGCGTTCGGTCAGGTGAATATCGAGTTCAGCGGGATGGTCCGCGATGACGTCCGCAACCTGTTCTGCACAGCGGAGCAGACCTTCGCGGGTGAGATCAATCGTGGAAGCGGAGACACAGCGCACGCCGAGGAATGCACGGATGCCGACACCGGCGATGGTGTGGTCGGAGATGCTGTCAACACGGCTGTCGATCATGTAAATGGAATTGGAACGGGTATTTTCTGCGAAAACTTCGGCAAAATCGGCGCCGGTGGACATGGCTTTCGCAAGAACTTCTTCCAGAAGAGCTTTTGTGATCATGGATACATCCTTTCTGTTTCAGAGGTATGCGGCAGCAGGGTTCGTCCGCCGATACCCGGATGCATTCATTATAACATATTTATTAAAAAATGGGAATGCATTTTTCATAAATCCGGATAAAATCTCCTGTTATACGCTTTTTTCTCTTGCTAAACGGGAAACGGCATGTTATAATAGGGACACAGTTATACCAAAATATACAGGAGGCAGCAGTATGGCACAGAACAGGATCATCGGCGGACGGGAGTATGTCCTGACTTTTGAAGACAATTTTGAGGGAAATGCACTCGACAGCACCAAATGGGCACTCTGCCCGGAAACGATACGGCAGGACGCGGGCGGATTCTGGCGCGATTCCATGACGGAAGTAAAGGACGGTAATCTGATTCTCTGGGCAGGCATCGACGAAAACGGTGTGCCCGCATCCGGCGCGATCCGTTCAATGGGTCTTTTTCAACAGGCATACGGGTACTTTGAATGCCGGATGAAAATGCACAAAACGACCGGCTTCTGGGGCGCGTTCTGGATGATGTGCGGGAATGTCGGGATCGTGGACGGTTCCGCCGTTTCGGGTGTGGAAATCGACATCATCGAATCGGGCGAACGTGCGCGCGGTGCGGTCAATCATGCGCTTCACTGGGACGGATATGGGAAGGATCACAAATCCGCTGTAAAAATTGTGAAGGATGAAGGACAGTACGATGACGGCTGGCATACCTACGCGCTCGAATGGACCAAAGAAGCGTACATCTTCTACATTGACGGGAAGGAAACATGGCGCACATCCGAACCGGGTATCTGCACAAAACCTGGCTATCTCAAGCTCACCACGGAGTTCGGTACATGGGCAAGACCGATTGTTCCCGAAGAACTGCCCGACTGCGTCCGCGTGGATTATGTCCGCGTATACAGTGCAGTCGAGTAAATTGTCCTGATATACGAAAAATCCGCCGCAGACTCAGGTTTCGGACCAGCTGTCTGCGGCGGTTTGTTATTTTATGGAGAAGCTCAGAACGCGATGGCTTCGATTTCTTTTGCTTTCTCTTCGGTGACAGGAACGGTTCCGTCCGCAACACCGTAGAGTTCCGAGTGGGTCAGGATGATTCCGTCGATGAATTCCGTATACGGACGGGAGCAGATGTCGAGCGCACCGATCTGGTAGTTTTCCCCGTCGAAGCGTCCGAGATATGCCTGATCGTACAGGATGAAATAGTGTGCGCCGAGACACATCGGATGGGAAGCCGCACGGTGCATATACCGACGGTATGCCGCGCCTCGTTCGTGCTGGTTCTGTACACCGCGCAGTCCGGTTGCGTCCATACCGCGGTCGAGTGCGCCGAAGTGGAATTCCCCGATCATCACGGGCTTTTTTGTGAGACGGGAGAATTCGTCGATCATCGGATACGGATCCATGTCGTAGCAGTTGAACGAGAAAATATCGGTGTATTCACAGCCGGACGCAAGGATGGGCGTTGACAGCCATGCATAGCGGATGCCGAGATTGAGATGGTTCGGGTCAGCACGGCGTGCGGCTTCGGAAGGAATTTTGATGTACTGCCGGATCATTTCGGCAGAACACGGCGTCAGATCTCCGAGAGCGGTCTGACCGAAATCCGCAGCTTCAAACGGGGTGCGCATGGCATCAAAGGAGGAAAAACCGCTTCCCCACGCCGTATTGAGCGCAGAGATGCTGCCGTACTTTTCCTGCAGGACACCGATGATGTAATCCTTGGTACAGAGCGGTTCGGGACTGTTCATTGCCATGGCGGCAATATTGATTTCCGGCAGGAATGCCCATGTCGGTTCATTGGAGAGAAAATAGCCGAGCAGGAGCGGATCGTCGCGTGTACTGTCGAGAAAATGTGCCCATTTTTCGCTGTTTTCTGCAAATTCCGGGGAGAATACGTCGGGAAAATCGCGGAAAACAGTGTTCTTCGTACCGGGATAGCCGCCTCCTATGACGGTGTAAGGCATAGCGGCACGGCGGATGAACGCATGGTCACTCCAGCAGGCAATGGTGTTGCATCCCCAGCGTATGAGGCGTCTGCGGATCATGTCAGCCCATGTACTGTAGTAATTGTCCCCGAAGGCGAGATAAACGTTGTGCTGGAAGAAGTTGAAGTTTTCCGTTTTTTTGCCTTTCCACTGTCCGACAGACCAGCCGGGAGCATCTTTCGGCGGCAGATCTTCACACAGCGATGTGATACCGGTGAGATTGCAGGAATCGCCCAGTCCCACGCAGTCAAAGCCTGTGGAGAAGAACGCATATCCGTCGGGATCGCACAGCCAGTACCGTTTGCCGTCATGGTGCAGAGCGAAAAATCCCGTGCCGTGTGTGAGCTTTTTTCTGGTCCATCCGCCATAAGAGGAGCGGTCAGGGAGCGGTGTTGCGTCACGGTCGTCCGCTTCGGCGCGAAGAACGGAGATCAGTTCCTCTGTGCTGTGCGTCTTTCCGGGCCAGTCCGCGCATTTTTTCTGTCCGAGCGCATCCACCATCTTTTTATCATCCAGCGGATAATCGGGTTCTTCATCGAGAATGGCGATGTTTTCGATTTTCAGCGTGCAGTCCACAGGCGTTTTGTCCACACAGACAGCAAATTTGCACAGCCGGTCAAGATGCAGGGGATGTCCGAAAACGACGGTTTTCAGCTTACCGGGCGTGCGGGGCATGAAAAGATCGTTTGAAAATAACGCCGAAAAAGGCAGAGCAATGCGCGTTTTCAGATTCGGCAGAAGTCCCATTTTGATGCTCATGTCGTAAGAATCGCCGTCCGTCTCCCAAAATTGCCAACAGACACCGGCGGCGTGTTCTCCGCAGACCGTGAGATCCATGGAGAGATACTGATCCGGACGGATGATTTCACCGAAAAATGTGCCGCGCGGAAAATGAATGAAGACGGACGATGCACCGCCCTTCGGAAAGAGAACGTGTGCGGAGTCGAGAACGGTCGAGCGCCAAGGGGTGAATTGCTGAAGGGAAAGTGTTTTCATAGCGATTGCCCTTTCATGTGTTGACAGTTTAATCTTTATCGCGGTATATTGCCGTTACGCTGACTGGGGAGAAGAAAAATCAATCTCCGTTTAATACGCTCTTGCCGCACGGTAGGCATCCAGCATTGCCGCAAGATGGCTTTCCGGAATTGTTGCGGGAAGATTGTGTACGCCGGAAAAGATGAATCCGCCGTCTTCTCCGAGAATCTTCACATTATCATAAACTGTCCGGTAAACTTCCTCATACGACGCGCTTTCCGGGATGAGCTGGGCATCATACGCGCCGCCCCAGAACACAATATCTTTGCCGAAGCGTTCCTTGAGAAAAGCGGGTGACATATCCGCCGCGGAGGTCTGCACGGGGTTGAGCACCTGCATACCGCATTCGATCAGATCGCTGATGATGGCGGAAATCGAGCCGCAGGAGTGGAGGTTGACTTTCATATCGGTGATTTTCCGCCAGCCTGTAAAGAGCTTCTTATAATACGGTTTGTAAATTTCACGCCACAGAGGAGCGCCAATGGTCACACAGCGGTTGTCCCCGAGGTCGTGGGCGATAGAGAGAATATCGACATACTTGCCGACAGCCTGTTCGAGAAGCGCAATCTGTTTCAGTGCCGCATCCGTACACTTGTCCAGAAGCGCACGCATCACATCCGGTTCTTCCTTCATGAGAATCATCGAACCGATCATACCACCCGGTGCAATCTGCAGATCGCAGATCGTTTCGCCGAGGCAGATTGACAGATCGGTTTCTTCATACAGCCGTTTCGCCGCATCCTCCAGCCTGCGCAGCATCCGATCGTCAAGCGTATCGCGCGGATTGAACTGATCCGGGTCCGGTACCTGAAAGTCCGCAAACAGGTCAGTCACTCCGGCATGGTCGAAGAAATAGGTTCCTGCGGGATTGACAGCATTGCCTCTGGTTTCCCAGATGATCGAACCGTCTTCACGTTCGCAAAAACGCTCGCGCACCGGTACGGAGAAGGTCCGTCCCCACAGTTTCTGCTCTTTCCACTGATCGGCAATGTCATTTCCGCGCAGTTCACTGGCGCACATATTCGGGGATGCCAGCAGGATGATGTCGCCGTCCATGGCACGGATCACCGGTTCCTCAAAGACAGCATTGGTCATGAATGTATCCATCCGCGGCGGTTTTCTTTCCAGTCCGAGGACGTTCTGCAGTTTGTCGTAAGCGACGATATGCAGCCCTTCCGTTTCGCATCCGCCGAGCCCGTTCGGAACACGGTCGGGAAGCTGATGATGAAGCACCGCGCGTACACGTTCTCTTGATGTCATAATGATTCCTCCTGATCAGTTTTTGTTTCTCATCCGGCAGTCCTTTAACCTGAGAATACCGGTGTAACCTGTTTATTTGTACTGTTTTCCATGCGCATATCCGCATCTCTGACAGAGGGGTTCGGTGATTCTCTTTATTTCAAACGAGTTCCGCAAAGACACCGCACGGGGAGACGAAAGGATTTTTTCCAGCGGATCCGTGAAAATATTTCCCAGCGCAATGGCTCCGTCCGCATCCAGACAGCACGGGACCACCGTTCCGTCGCTGAGCACACCGATCTGATCGCGCAGTCCGTAGCAGCTGTGGCTGTCCCCGACATAAGCTGCCGCCTCATCGGGCCAGTCAAAGCGATCGCCCCATTCCAGAAATACTTTTTCACTAATCTTATATCCGGAATAGATTTTTTTCCAGTCCGCTCCGTTCTCTCCGTCAAAAAATGTATGCATTCGTCCGAGAATATCCGCATTGAGCTTATCTTCTCCCCCGAGATTCCACAGCCGCATGACGGAAATGATTCCCGCATCCGCCGCCGCTGAAGCGAACGAGAAGCAGTCATCAAGATAGTCCTCGAGGGATGTCCGGACTGCATTGACTTCATAAGAATGAAGAGAAATGCTGACTTTATGCAGTGCTCCCGCCGACAGAAGGATTTCCCGTTTCTGCCGCAGAAGCGTGCCGTTTGTTGTCAGGATCACGCGGAAGCCGAGTTTTTCCGCGACAGCCAGAAAATCCCCGATCAGCGGATGAAGCAGCGGTTCGCCCATCACATGAAAATAGAGATAATCCGCAAACGCACGCAGTTTTTCTGCCGCACAGGTGAACTCCTCCGCTGTCATATACCGTGCAGGACGGCGCGTACCATGACAGAACGAGCAGGCAAGATTGCAGACATTGGTGATTTCCAGAAAGGCTTTGTTCGGCATGGCGTTCCTCTCTTTCATACAGAAAAAACTGCCGCAGACCGCAGTACGCAAGAGATACTGAAAGCATACGGCAGTTTGTTGATTTCGGTTCAGATCAGCGTTGGTTCACTCCGTAATCTCGGTTCCACAGGGGGAGTCTTACAATTTCAGCTTCAGATTATCCCCACGATAATCCCCGGTTTCACCTTGGAGAATTTTCCGCAAGGGAAATTCTCGGGAGTGGGGTGGTTATCTTACAGTCTCAGCTTCAGGTTATCCCCTCGATAATCCCCGGTTTCACCTTGGAGAATTTTCCGCAAGGGAAATTCTCGGGAGTGGGGTGGTTCGCTTACAATTTCAGCTTCAGATTATCCCCACGATAATCCCCGGATTCACCTTGGAGAATTTTCCGAAAGGGAAATTCTCGGGAGTGGGGTGGTTGTCTTACAATTTCAGCTTCAGATTATCCCCA
>JAFQLN010000063.1 GCA_017414585.1 Clostridia bacterium
CTTGGTGCGCATCCAACGAAAAGCTGCTCAATAAGAAAATCAAAATGTTTATCAGGGAACTGGAGGACTGACCTCCATCCTTTGATATATTTAACCCAGCCATGTTGACTTTTTTCTCCATCCGAGTAATTCGGATAGTCCGAATTTATCGGATACCCACAGCGTTCATTCCGTGAGGGATGAAAAAACTATACCGCATCTGCGGTGAATGAGGTATTTAACATGAAAAAAACAGTTTTGAAAATCATGCTTGCGATGCTTCTGGCATCCATCATGACCATCAGCGTATTTGCTGCGGAATCTTTCCTGTCCGAAGCAAATCAGCACGGTCTCCGTTTTGACTACACCGGCAACCTTGGTTACGAATTCACACTGAACCATTCCGTTACCGTTACCGCTCTCGGCAGACCTGAAAATCTCGAAGACGGCGGTACCCAGTACGAACATACCCTGTATATCTGGGATATCGACACAGAAACCCTTCTTGCAAGCGCTGTGATTGGTCCGGAATCTCCCATTGATGACAAAGGCTTCCGCACTGCTCAGCTCGAAACCCCCGTTACGCTCTACGTTGGCATGAAGTATGCCATCACCTCCACAGAAGAAGCGGGCGGCGACTGCTGGTACGATATCAGCACCGCTCCCGACGGTGAGACGCTCGCAGTAACCGACGTTGCTACGGTTACCAAGGCTCGCTTCACCGGCACTGTGGATGCGTTCCCGGCAAGCACCGGTACCGGCCGCGACGAAGGTGACGGTTATGTTGGCCCGACCTTCTACTACGAGCTTTCCGATGCACTTCCGCCGGAAAGAGAACTTGTCTACATCACGCCGGACGCTCCCGTTTCCGCTCTGACGGAGGCTGCACAGGGCCCCAGAGCCGATTTCACAGGCTCCCTCGGTTACTCCTTCACGGTCAGACAGGACATCGTTGTTACCTCTCTTGCACGCCCCAGCAACCCTGATTTCGGCGGCATGAATCAGGAACACACCCTCTATATCTGGGATGTTGCATCGCAGGAAATCATTGCTACTGCGCTTGTAACGCCGGATACCCCCATCGATGCACTCGGCTTCCATGCTGTTCAGCTTGAAGAACCGGTAACGCTGGTGGAAGATACCGAATACATCGTATGCTCCGATGAATTTGCTGACGGCGACTGCTGGTATGACATCGACAGTCTCGGCAAGACTCCCAATGACGGCGTAATGCACACGCCCTCCGAGCTCATCCGGATGGATCGTCCCAAGTTTGCAAGTTCGAACGGCGCATTCCCCTCCAGCACCTACAATCCTCCGGAAAAGAACGAAGGTTATGTCGGCGTGTCCTTCTACTACTACACCGTTGCACAGCAGGAAGTTGTTGAAGAACCCGTAGTCGAAGAACCCGTTGTTGAGACTCCCGCAGTCGAAGAACCTGTCGTTGAAGAACCTGTCGTTGAAGAACCCGTTGTTGAAGAAACCGTGGAAGCTCCCGCAGAACCTGCTGCTCCCCAGACTTCCGACAACACTCTTCTGATCTGCGCGCTTTCCATCATCTGCCTGGTATCTGCCGGTGCAGTTGTTTCCACCAAGATCAGAGCATAAATGCATAACAGATAATCCGGCACCGTATGGCACAGGGAGACACCTGTGCTGACTGTGCCGGACTGGTGCTGTCAGGCAAATTTGCTGTGATTCTCCCCTTCGGAAAAAGTCAACATACCTCTTTCAGAAAAACAAAAATCTCCTGTCCCGGCACTCGGAAATGAGGACCGCAGCAGGAGATTTTGTTGTTTTACGGGATTGCGGGACTAATCAGAAGCGGAAGTAAATGAAGGGATTGTACGCGCCGACTTCCAGCGTGACCACGCAGAGGAACAGAGCCAGAACGGAAACACAGTCCGTGATAACTGCCATAGCGCGGTTGTCTGCAAGAACGGGAGCGATCTTCTTTTCAATCGGCAGAGCAAACAGAATACCGATGAGCATTGCAGCCGCATACGGCAGATCGACGCCGCTTCGCGTCAGAATGCCCGCCGCACCGGTGATGCCGTTCGCGCCGAACATAGTGAGAAGCGCACTTCCGATGCCGGATATTGTCTCCACGCGGAAGATGACCCAGCCGATCAGGACAAGGAACAGCGTGTAAATCCGGTTGAGTACGGGAATCTTTCCGAGACGTTCGCCCCAGAACAGCTTTTCCAGAATGAGCAGAGCACCGTAGTACACACCCCACAGAACGAAGTTCCAGCTTGCACCGTGCCACAGACCCGTCAGAATCCAGACGACAGCGAGGTTAAAAACCCAGCGTCCGCGGCTCACACGGTTGCCACCGAGCGGGATATACACATAGTCGCGGAAGAAAGTGGAGAGCGAAATGTGCCATCTTCTCCAGAAGTCCGTGATACTGACAGCCGCATAGGGATCGTTGAAGTTTTCAAGATAATGGAAGCCCATGATTCGCCCAAGACCGATAGCCATGTCGGAATACCCCGAGAAGTCATAGTAGATCTGCAGTGCATATCCGATGACGGCAAGCCAGATGCCGAACATTCCGAGCTGGCTGAAATCAGCTGCGAACAGCGTGTCCGTGACTTCCGCGATGGTGTTCGCAATCAGCACCTTCTTGGAAAGTCCGAGCAGGAAGCGGCGGATTCCGTGAGCAATATCGTCCGCGGAGGAGCAGCGTTCTTCCAGCTCCTGTGCAACGGTGACATAGCGCACAATCGGTCCGGCGATCAGCTGCGGGAATGCACAGAGATACGCGCCGAGGGAGACAAGATTTTTCTGCGGGGCACATTCTCCGCGGTAAACATCAATGACATAGGAGAGAATCTGGAATGTGTAGAAGCTGATGCCGATCGGCAGTTCGATGACGGGCACGGGAATGGACACACCCGGCAGCGCGTTAATCGTGCCGAGCAGGAATCCGGTGTACTTGAATATGCCGAGCAGGAGAAGATTGAGCACTGCCGCCAGCGCAAGCACTTTCTTCGACCGTCCGTTTTTGCCATACATTTTCAGCGCAAGGACATAGTTCATCACAAGGGAGAACAGCATCAGGAAGATGTACAGAGGCTCTCCCCAAGCGTAAAAGAACAGCGAGAAGAGAAAGATAATACAGTTGCGTACCTTCAGCTTTTTTGATGCAAAATAGCAGACAAAGAACAGCGGGAGGAACAGCAGTAAAAAGATCAGTGATGAAAACAGCATAGAAACCTCCCGTTACGGAATCATCAGGTCAAGCCGCATATCGTTGTACAGATTGTACATCATTCTGTCGGTGTACAGAAGAATGACAACATCCGTAATCTCATGTCTCTTGAGCATCAGCGGCAGGTTGTATGAACCGCCGACACCGGTGAGAATGGTGGTGTCAAAATGCGATGCAAGCGGTTCTGCGATGGCTTTGGAGAAACTGTCTCCGATCAGCAGCAGATTTCTTCCCGTGTTGTTTTCCTCAAATGTAATTTGACTGTAGAACTGATAAAAAACGTCGTAATGCGACACACCTTTGGAATTGTCGTATCCGCCGCCGAGGTACAAGTCTTTCATTTCGGCAAAAGATCGTGCTCCGCCGGATGTATGTGCGGGAAGGTCGTATTCGTAGAACGAGAAGTTATCCGCAATCCGGTAATAATTGGACAGACGCGCAAACGAGCCGTAGAAGCGCAGTCCCTTTACCAGATGCTTCTTTCCCTGAAGCGGCTCTCCGATGTCGGGGAATTCTTCGCCGAGCAGTTTGAGAATGTATTCATACCCCTGCTGATAGCCGTAATGGTTCCAGTGGTGGTCGGTGAGGTACATTTTCTCAAGCCTTGTTTCCATCGTATCGAGCATCAGTCGTCCGGTGACAGCATAGGGCGAGAGCGCATCAAGGAATTCGTTCAGGTCTTCCTCGGTGGAGTACGCACCTTCGATGGCTTCTTCAATAACGGGGAAGTCCTGGAAACGGGAGCCGGCATAAACGACGACGTGTGTGTACTTCGACAGGAACTGTACCAGTTCAAGCATCTGACCGAGGTAGGTTTCCATCAATTCATCGAGCTTTTCTTCGCTGTAAGCCGTGACACGTTCCAGTGCCTGTACTTCTCTGCCGCTGCCGTATTCCGCTGTGAGCAGATAGTTGTGGTGCGTACCGGTGTCGTTGAGGAAGCGGGAGCGGATGGAAACGATTGTTTTGGCAGGATCGGCTTCCTCCGTTTCAGGCGTTTCGCTTTCCGTGTCTGAGACCGGTTCACTTTCCTCAGCAGGCTGTTTTTTCTCAGCAAACAGCGCGTTCACAGCATCCGAAAGGGCGTATTCCATCTCTCCGGCAAGCATAACGGTCTCGTTGTAGAACGGGAGATAGTTGGTGTACAGATTCTCCAGCCACGATTTCCCGTGGTCAATAGCGGAAAGAACTTTGCCGAGAGCAGAATCCGTTTCGGTTTTTTCTGTTTCAATCACGTTGCCGATGTTGGTAACGGAGACGATTCCGAGTGCGCTGAGGACTCTGTTGACCGGTGCGGCAAGTGCCAGCAGGAGAAACAGGGATGCAATCAGAATAATGTAGGTTTTATTTTTCATTGATAAAATCGTCCGATAAACGCAATGAAGCGGCTGTTACACCGCTTCATCTGACTATGTTTGGTTTTACTGCTTGATCAGGATGCAGCAGTTCTGCTTATTTTGCGGGGGTTGTATAGTTGCCGTCGGTGAGGAGGTGCAGGCCGGAGAGCTGCATCAGGTTGCCGTCAGCTGCGGTCGGGCATTCAAACTTGAAGTAAGTGTATGCCGGAGCCTTTGCTTCCAGCCAGAAGTCGAATGCAAGGAGGTTGTCCTTGGTGAGCGTGTTGTCGCCGGTCTTCTGGTCGATGACAACCCAGTTTTCACCGTCTGTGGAGCCGGAGAGCGTCCAGTCGATCGGGTTGCGTCCGGGGTTCGATGCAGTGTCGTCGCCGGTTACAAGCTGGTAGCCGGTGATAGCGATTGCTTCGGGCATCTTCCATACAGCGGCGCAGGGCAGTTCGTTGACGCACCACTTGGTAGCGGGATCGTAGTCGGTGAGCTTGTCGGAGCCGTAGCCGTCAAAGTCTTCGTCGCCGGAGATCCATTCGATGCCTTCGATCGGGGTAACTTCAACAGCTGCTTCATACTTCTTGAAGCCGTGCTTAATCATGATCGCATCTCTTTCTTCCTGCGTTCTGTTCGGCTTTTCGTGGTTGCCGTCCCAGAGGAGGTTCAGGCTGGAGAGCTGCATGAGGTTACCGGATACATATTCGGAGCAGACGAACTTGTAGTAAGCGTATGCGGGAGCGGTTTCTTCAAGCCAGAAGTCGTATGCGAGGAAGTTTGCGGCGTGCATACCGGTGTAACCGTTTACTTCGTCAACAACGTTCCAGTCGGTGCCGTTGGTGGAACCGTAGAGAACCCAGTTCACAGGGTTACGTCCGGAGGCACTTGCGGTATCATTACCGGTTACGAACTGATAGCCGGTGATTGCAACGGGTTCGGGCATCTTCCATACACATTCGCAGGGTTTCTGGTTTACACACCACTTGGAGTCGAGGTTGAAGTCGTGGAGATTCCAGGAGCCGAAGCCTTCAAAGTCTTCGTTACCGGAGATCCATTCGATGTCTGCGGTGGGAGTAACGGTGGAAGCATCTACATAGCCCTTTGCGTACCATTCTGCGTAGGTCTTTTCCATCTTAAGTGCCTGAATTTCATCCGGGCTCTTGTATTCGGGATCCTTCGCACCTTCGTAGATGAGGTTCAGTTCAGAGAAAGCAGCCTGTCTGTTGCCGCGTGCTTCATCCAATTCAAACTTATAGTACTTGTATGCAGTTTTGTTGTTGCTGATCTTGAAGGTAAATGCTTCATAGTTTGATTCCGTGATGGTTTCGTCACCGGCGATATCATCAAGCTTAACCCATTCGGAAACGTAGGGGTCGGTTTCATCCCAGCCTTCATCGGAACAGCCGTACAGTCTCCATGTTGCGGGTCTGTAGTCCGGGTTGGATGCCGTGTCCCAGGACATGACAAGCTGATAGGAGGTTACAACAGCAGATTCGGGAATGCTGAAGATAACGAATGCGCCGGCGTTAAGGGTAAAACCGGTCTGTGTTTCCTGGTCGTGGTCAAAGAGGTTTGCAGGAGCACCGATGGAGTCAGCAATCCATGTGGTGATGCCGGTGGTTTCATTGACTTTCATCGGTTCGATCGGAGGAAGCTCGATTTCAGCGAAATCTTCTTCTTCCCATTCGTCCTCTTCGGGTTCGGTTTCGTCTTCGGCGGGATCGGTTTCATCATCTGCGGGAGTTTCTGCGTCGTTGTTTTCTTCAACGGCAGGTGTGTTGTCGCCCTGCTGTTCTTCTTCAACGTCTGTGCTTGTATTGCAGGCGGAGAGGAGGAGCATCATGGCAAGAATCATTGCGAGAGACTTTTTCATGATAGGTTTCCTTTCTGAATTTCACAGGGTTTTATCCCTTGTAGTGACGGTATTTTTCAACTGCATCGAGAACTGCTGCCATGTTTTCCAGCGGTACGTCGAAGTTGAATTCAATGTTCAGACCGAGACCGCCTTCGGGCATATACAGCGATTCAACGCATTCTGCAACGTGGTCGTGCAGCTGGGAAGGCGTGCCGACGGGGAAGAGCTGACGGTCGAGGTCGAGATTGATGGTGATGATCTGTTCCTTGCGGCAGACACGAACGAGGTTGTCAATACCGTTTGCGCGGTACTGGGGATTGATGATATCTACGCCGCACTTGACGAGATCGGGCATGATTTCGTAAATGCATCCGTCGGTGTGCATATAGATGATCGTGGAGGGCTTGTATGCCTTGACGATGCCGTACATCTTGCGGTAGCACGGGCCGAGGTACTTTCTCCATCTTTCCGGACCGATGGCAAGACCCTTCTGCATACCGAGGTCGTCGCCGAAGTAGATCATTTCGCCCAGACGCGGAAGAACAGCGGCGATCTGATACATATTGTACTCGAGCACCTTGTCGATGAGCACCTGAATGGTTTCGCCTTCTTCGGCGAAGTACATCATTGCGTTTTCAAAGCCGCAGAGGTCGAGCAGACGGAGGTACATGAAACCGTGGGGAAGTCTGCCGCTGCGGTTTGCCGGAATCTGCAGATTGTAGACGTCTTCTTCGGTCTGCAGCGGAGCGTGCTTGACAATGCCTTCATTGCCTTCGATTTCGTTTTCCCAGACGCAGCCCCATTCGTCCGTCCAGCTGCCTTTGCGGTAGCTCGGGGAGAGACGGTCGCGTGCGTGCTGCCAGTCGAAATTGCGTCCGCCGAAGAACTGCGGGTACTGGTCGCAGAGCTTCTGCAGCTCATCGCCGTACTTCATCCACGCTGTGGGAAGAATGCCGATACCGACCGGAATCACGTCCGGATGTTCCATGCGGAACGCCTGAATTAAATTTGCCATGGGTAGAACCTCCAATAGTTTTGCTGTGGTTATTCAAGCTCTTCGTAAGTCTTGAGCAGTTTGTCAATTGCCTTCTGTGCCGCACGCTTGGAGCCTGCATACTTCGATGCCATGTTGGTTTCGTTGGTCATGGTCATCATAATAAAGGTTGTTTCCTGATTGCCGATATTGTAGAAGGCGCCGAAGTCGTAAACACGGTTGTCAAAGATGATGTCGAGCATTTCCGCACTCTGTTCGTCGCGGGAATACTTACGGGTGAGACATACATTGTAGTATTCGTCCTGTACGGTGTAGTGGGACTTTGCGGACATGAGTTCGAGAATATAGCCTGCCTGATCGGGATCAGCGGTTGTCAGTACGCTCATGAGATAGCCGTGGTGACGGTTTACGCCGCAGCGGTAGCCGTACTTTTCGGGATCGGCAGAGGGAACGGGAAGAATACCGAAGTCGGATTCCATGTCGCGGAAGAGCTGAACGTCGTGGATGAGAATCCAGTAGAACAGACCCTGATCGTTGCGGAACATATCTTCCGTTACGGAGTACAGATCCGTGGGATGGGTTTTTTCAAGCATCTTGTGCAGGTTGAAGGTGGAAGGTTCAGCCATGAGCGTGAGAGACTTGAGCATGGAGTCATAGGTGCTTTCGCGCATGAGGGTGAGCTGGGGGATGCCTTCCTTGTCCTTCTTGACGATCAGACCGCCGGACGAGTGGAACATGGAGAGGGAAGCGTCGCGGTAGCACATGAAGCCGTAAACGTCGTTTTCGTCGTAGACACCGTTGCCGTCCACGTCGTTATGTACGACTTTAGACATTTCCGATACCTTGTCGATGGACCACTTGTTTTCGAGGACAAGATCATAAGGATTTTCTGTGAAGCCGTGGTCGGCAATCATCTGCTTGTTGAAGAGAACAGCAGCGGTCGCGTTGTGATTTGCGAGCATGATGTCGTTGACGGCAACATAGGTTTTGCCTGCAACCGACAGAGAACCCATGGCGTTGTTGTCCCACCAGGGCATGTCGAAATCCACATACGGCATGGTGTTGTAGTCGAGGAAGCTGCCTGACGATGCCAGACCGATGTTGTGACCGGTGCGGGTGTACATGACGTCATACGCGCCGTCCTGTGCCGCAATACTGTTGCGGACCTTGCCGTTCGGGTCGCTGTCGAGAACCTGACCGATGACAATGCCGCAGGTATCGTTGAGGTACATATTGCGCTGGAAAACCGCGTCGTTCAGACCTTCGCCGGTTTCTTCCTCCGCATAAATATCCACGATATTGAGCTTGACCCAGTCGTTGACGTTGAGATTGGATACAAAGATAAAATCGTCACCGCCAAAGTCCTTTTCGGGAAGATCGGGCATGAGTTCGGTTTCTTCCTGTGCTTCTGTATCGGTGGATTCGCCGCTCACTTCCGGTGTGGGTGTGGTGTCTTCTGTTTCTCCTTCTGCACACGCAGCAAGCAGAAGAAGCTGTGTCAGAACGAGCAGGAGACAGGTGAATTTTTTCATATCACGATTCCTTTCTTGACATTTTGTCCGATTTTCGCTATAATTGCTGTAGGGAAAATCGTTTTATTTATTATAATACAACAGCCGAACACTTCGCGTTCATAATTTAACACAATGCTATTATGTACATCGGTGACGGAGAACGGTGACGGAGAACAAATATGAAAAACTACTGGCAGGAAGTCTGCACAGAGAATCCTTTTATCCGCGAATACGGCATAACCACCTTCGGACAGTATTCGCTGAAAACGCCGCGTATTCAGCTCAAACGTGAGCATCACAAGAGCAGCTACGAAATCTGCTTTCTCGAAAGCGGTATGCAGCCGTACTATGTCTACCCGTCCATGGACACGCCGGAAAGCGAAGGCAGTCTGTTCCGTATTTACGGCGGGGAAATTTTCATCACCCGCCCCTATGAAGTTCACTCCTCAGGCCCTTACCGGCAGCTGCGCGGGCAGCTTTGCTGGATTCAGCTGGACAGCGAATGTCCTTCCCTGTTCAAGCATACGGAACAGAAGTCGAACCTTCTCAAAAAAGCGCTGGCATCCCTCGATCACCACGTTCTGCGTACACCGAGAGCCATATCCGCCAGACTGCCGGAAGCCTATTCTCTGATTCTCAATCCGACAGAGGAGAATTTGTTCCGTGCCTGCGAGCTGCTTTCGCTGTTCATCATGGAACTGGCGGAATTCAACAAGGGGATCAGCGATGAGAATTACCGCTACGGCACGCTTTCCGCAAAGGGACTGCAGGCGGTCACATTCATTCAGGAAAACCTGCTCAATCCCGCGCTCGATCTGGATGCGGTTGCCGCGGCTATGCATTATTCCCGCTCCTACGCGATGTCCGCTTTCAAGGATGAAGTGGGACTGACGATCCATGAGTTCATCCTTCGTTCCAAAATTGACATGGCGTGCGATATTTTGCAGACACATACGGTGACACAGACCGCTCTGCTTTTGAACTTTTCTTCTTCCCAGCATTTTTCCAAGGTATTTCAGGATCACACCGGCATGACACCGACGGAATATCTCAGCCGCGGGCGCATGGTTGAACCGGAGAAGACGAAGCCGAAGAAACAGCGCAAAAAAACGGATTCCGACAAGGCGGAAGAAGCAGGTGTGCAGAACGAAGCCGTGATAAAAGAATCAAAGCAGAAGAAATAAACAGATTCAGAACAATACAGGAGTACAGCAATGAAGTATCGGTTTATGCGATTTCCGGAAGGAAAAACAAAAGCAGTCACATTCAGCTATGATGACGGATGCCGGCAGGATCTGAGAACAGCAGAAATTCTCAATGCCCGCGGGCTGAAGGGAACATTCAATATAAACAGTGCGAGAATTGCCGCGAATCCGGGCTCTTCCGCTCTTTCCGAAGAGGAAATCCGGGAACATATTCTCGGAAAAGGGCACGAAGCGGCAGTCCACGGAGAATGGCACAAGGCGCCCGGAAAGGTGCGTCCCATTGACGGAATCCGGGATATTCTCAATTGCCGTCTGGACATGGAGAAACGGTTCGCAAGAATCATCCGGGGGATGGCTTATCCCGATTCCGGCATCACGGCATTTATCGGTCAGGCTTCCTATGAAGGGGTAAAGAATTATCTCATGGAGCTGGATATTGCCTATGCAAGAACCGTGGGGCAGGACAATAACGGTTTTGAACTGCCGACCGACTGGTATCAGTGGATGCCCACGGCACATCATAATCATGCGAAGCTGATCGAATGGGCACAGGAATTTACGGCGCTTGATGTGAACGGACAGTACGGCGCAAGAAGAAATCCCAGACTGTTTTATCTCTGGGGACACAGTTTTGAATTCGACAGAGATAAAAACTGGGATCGTTTTGAGACTGTCTGTGATATTCTGGCAGGAAAAGAGGATATCTGGTACGCCGTGAACATGGATATATGCGCGTATGCGAAGGCATATGATTCCCTTGTTTTCAGTGCGGACGGGCGGATGGTCTATAACCCGGGCGTGCAGACAATATGGTTTGACGATGACGGGGAACTGTGCTGCGTGAAGGCGGGAGAAACGCTTGTGCTTGCATAGTGCATCCGGGACAGGAGAAAGTTGTAATCAAAGAATCCGCAGCTGTATTCCGGTATGCGAACACATGAACGGAAAGGAAAACAGTTATGATCAATCTATATACAAAACAGGCAGCCATCAGCACGCCGCAGTATGTACAGGACGGATGTCTGCCGCCGCGCGCAACGGTGGTTCCCGCCCTGCACCGTGGGGTATTCTATCAGAATCACGAACAATCGGAGCTGATGATGAGTCTCAACGGGATGTACCGTTTCGCTTATCGTCCGGGGGACTGTATTCCCGATTTTTTCGATCCTGCTTATGACGACAGCACATGGGATACCATCGACGTTCCTTCCATGTGGCAGTACCGCGGCTACGGCTCTCCCGTTTATCCGAACGTGGAGTACCCGATTCCGTTCAATCCGCCGTATGTTTCCTGCGAGAATCCCGTCGGCTATTACCGCAGACGCTTCAATGCAAAGAAAGCGGGACGCAGTATTCTGTATTTCGGCGGTGTGGACAGCGCGTACTTTGTTTACCTCAACGGTACATACGTCGGATTCTCCAAAGGCAGCCGGCTCCCCGCCGAGTATGATGTGACGGACCTGCTCTGCGACGGGGAAAACCTGCTCGCGGTCAAGGTATTCACCTACTCCGACGGAACCTATCTCGAGAATCAGGATATGCTTCTTGCCAGCGGTATTTTCCGTGATGTGACGCTGCTGCAGACCGAGCAGCTTTCCGTGTGGGATTATGAGATCACAACGGCAGAAAACCGTGTGGATGTCCGTGTGACGCTGTGGGATGCCGATTACAGGGATGCCGCGGTATGTGTGGAAATAGCAGGGCAGACGATCGAAAAGCCGGCTGCGAAAAGCGTGGCGTTTACGGCAGAGATTGCCGATGCAGCGTACTGGAACGCCGAAACGCCGAACCTTTACCTTTTGACGATCACTTTGCGCATCGGCGGCCGCACAGCTGAAATACACAGCAAAAAAATCGGGCTGCGCGAAGTGAAAACCGAAGGAAATCGTCTGCTTCTCAACGGAACGCCGATTACGCTCAAGGGAATCAACCGTCATGAGCATGACCCGAAAAACGGACGCGCCGTTACGGTTGAGCTGATCCGCAGAGAACTGCAGCTTTTGAAAGAGCACAATTTCAACGCGATCCGCTGTTCGCACTATCCCAATCATCCCGCCTTTTACGAAATTGCATCGGAACTGGGCATCTACGTCATGGATGAGGGCGATATCGAAACCCACGGCTGTCAGACAACGGGGGATCAAGGATTCCTCTCCAAACTGGACGGATGGAAGGAAGCATTTTTGAACCGGACGCGCCGTATGGTGGAACGCGATAAAAATGAAACCTGTATCGTTATATGGTCCCTCGGAAACGAACACGGGGACGGAGAGAATCTGCATTTGTGTGCGGACTATATCAGAAAACGCCTTGGAAATGTTCCTGTGTTCCATACGGTGGAAGCATGGATGCAGGGGAAAGTCAGCGACTTCCGCATGAACGGGTATTTCACATATGCATCCCTGATCAGTTATCCGGAAGAGGGGAAGCCGGTCGTTCTTTTGGAATACGGGCACGCGATGGGGAACAGTCCGGGACTCATGGAAGATACATGGGATTATGTTTACTTCAACCGGCACATCATCGGCGGTTTTGTCTGGGAATTCAAGAACCACGGCTTTTACTGCGAGGATGCGGACGGAACTCCGTTTTACAAATACGGCGGAGATTTTGAGGATTACAACCACTGGTCGAATTTCAGCATGGACGGATATTGTCTCTCGGACGGTACGCCGAAGCCATCCCTCCGCGACTGTAAGAATGTTCAGTCACCGTGTTATGTCCGCTTAACGAACGGCAGACTGACGGTTATGAATACCAACGATTTCCGGGCGCTGGATT
Organism: Clostridia bacterium; assembly: GCA_017414585.1. Next base: position 12,889 of record JAFQLN010000063.1, read on the forward strand.
ATGTGCGTGTGAAGTGGGAGATCACCGAAGATTTCAAGGTGCTTCGCTGCGGTGAAATGATGCTTCCCGCAGTCATGCCGTACGAGACCTGCGAACTGCCTGTCCCGACCGATCTGCCCGAACAGACAGCGGGTGCGGAATACTTTGCCGTACTCCGTTTCTATGATGAACAGAATACCGAAATCGGTATCAAACAGGTCAGTCTCGGAAAAATTCCGGCTGACGCCTATAAGGAAGTGTGTCCGAAGGCTTCTGTCGAGCAGGACGGTGCGGATTTTACTGTCAGCTCGGAGAACTTTACCGTCAGAATACAGGGGGGCTTGCTGGCTTATTATGAACAGAACGGCAGCGTTCTTCTGAATTCGCCCATGAAGCTGAATTTTTACCGCGCGCCCATCGACAACGACGGTATCACGGGATTTGCTCCGCGCTGGATTGACCACTGGAACCGCGCGTTTTTGAAACATTGGACGTTCGCACCCGAATCCGCCGGATATGAGCAGGATGACCGCTGCATCCGCATCACAGTGCACGGCAAATGTATGCCCTTTGCCCGCTTTATCGGCTATACGGTTGTTCTGACCTACCGCATTTACGAAGACGGTCTTGTGCTGGTGGAATATGCGGGCGAGCCTTACGGGGAACTGCCGGAGGTTCTGCCGCGGATCGGTGTGTGCTTCAGACTCGAAGCGGATTATACCGATGTACAATGGTACGGCAGAGGAGAAGACGAGAACTACTGCGACCGCAAAGCACATTGTCCGATCGGGCTGTACAGTCTTCCCGTCCGCGATATGAATTTCTTCTATGATGTTCCGCAGGAATGCGGCACGAGAACAGAAACACGGTTTGTTTCCGTCGAAGGGAAAGAGAAGTGCCTGACGGTCATCGGGACTGCTCCGTTCGATTTCTCCTGTCATGATTTCACCCTTGCCGATCTTGAAAATGCAAGACACCGCAATGAGCTGAAGCGTTCGGAGGAGAAATATCTCTACATTGATTATAAAATGCGCGGCATAGGCAGTCATTCCTGCGGTCCGAATCCCGAGGAGTGCTACGAACTGCATCCGCACAGTTTCCGGTTTGTCTTCGGAATCTGCGGGGAGAGAGACAGAGAGTGCGCGCTTGCCCTTGCAAGGTGTGCATATCCGGTCAGAACCGAAAAGCTGTCCGAAAAGCACGTGTTCAACCGGGAACGGGAAATCACCGGCGTGCTGGAATGCAATATCAACCGCGGCTGATGAAATAAAAGACAGGCGTACCGTACACGACAGGCTTCTGTCATGGCGATACGCCCGTTTTTATTCAATTTGTGCTGTCGGCAAAAAAGTGCTCGAACATTCCCGCACCTCCCGGCATGGGTGCATAGTGCACAAGAGAGGGAAGATGGGTCACGGAAAAGTCTTCGTTTTCAAGCGTGATGAGGGTTCCGCCCACCTGTCCCGGGATATGATAATCATACTGACCGGTTTTCAGACCAAACACCCACCGGATGTTTTCATATGTGATGGAAGTGCAGTCGTTGTGAACATGACCTGCAAAAACACCGTCAATCCCCTGTTCATGAAGGAAATCATAAATCCCTTCTTCCGTAGGAGTGCCTCTGTATTTTTCCAGTTTGAATCCGAAATCTCCGTCGTATGCAGGCACATCAACGCCAATGGTGTAATATTCCGCCCCGCCCGTCCGGTACTTCCTTTCCGCTTCTTCAAAACAGTCGATGGGAATGTGAAATGCCATAAAAGCGGGAATGCGTCTTTTCTGCGCACGGGTGATCAGAACGGTTTTTTCGCCGATCATTTCCAGCTGATCTTTGCAGATGCCTTTGGTTTTTATGACAGAGGGATCAGCACTGCCGCCGCATCCGTTGGAATCCAGCATATGAATCACGCGGATCAGTTCATTCCCAGCCGCAATACCGACGGTATAATTGCTGTTTCCCGAAACAGTTCCGCGGCGGAACAGACAATAGGGGCTCTTTTCAAACTGCTCACACTGCCATGTGACGCCCATGCGGGACTCGTTGTCATGATTGCCGTAAACCGGCGCCCATGGAACCGCAAGGGAATCCATCAGTGTGCAGAACCATTCCAGCGTACTGCCGCTGTCATCAAACGAGCCGTAGACGATATCTCCCGTGAGGATGATCAGATCGGGTCTGGACTGCGCAATCAGTGAGCGGATGTGATTGCCGCACTGCGCGTCAAAATTGCCCGGATCCCATGCCGCGATTTCATCGGGACGGAGTCTGTCCGGGGTTCGTCGCTGTGACGCATCAATGATCTGCATATCGGTCAGCTGCAGAACCCGGATTTTGGTATTTTTCCTGTCAGCGGGGAGGCGTACAACGAAATCGCATCCTTCAAAGCCATTCGTTTCACTGCCGGTCAGAATTTCGTATTGCATATGCATTCTTTTCATGTTGTCCTGCATCAGGTCAGATTTCAAAGCTGAGCGCAATTCTGTTGTTTTCGGAAACTGCGGCTGTATCGCTCGTGAAGCATCCTTCTGCGAGGCGGAGCGCATAGGATGTGCCGTGGTAGTTGAGAGCAATGCGTTTGTCGGTACGTCCGATGACAGACGGGAGATGACCGCCGTCGGTGCCGATACGGAATTCGAGAGCAAAGGGTTTGGATGCGGCAAAAGTCATGCCGTTTTCGGAAAGGGTGACGTGCAGATCGCCGTAAGCCGCATCCGCTGTGCCGTTTCCGAGGTCGGTGAAGACCATTTCATCGGCAGAAAGCGTGCTTCCGTCGGCATAAGTGAAATAAACGCCTGCGAAAATGCCGTTTCCGCTGTTCCGGTTTCCGTCCACGACGGGGAGCGTTTCGTAAACCGCTTCATTGCCGGGGCAGACGGTGTTTTCAAACGGATCGGGATATTTTTCGTGAAAAACGTGCAGGTCGCGGACGCGGAACGTACCGTGGCTGGTGTAGAGATTGGTGCGGAAGAATTTTGTCGAATACCAGACGGAGGTTTTTTCGTCATCGTCGAAGGCATTGTGTGCGGTGATCGCGGAAGGCGGTGTGGTTTTGAAGGTTTCCTTGTACCAGCGTCCGGTATCCCCGAGCGGTTCGACGACAAGTTTTCCTTCGTTCTGCATTTTTTCAAACAGTGCGAACTGATAAATAAGACCGTCCTTCATTTTCGGCCAGCCGAAGCTGTTTTCCTGCCCTGCCTGCGCGTAGCCGAAGCTGAGACATTCTCCGTTGTAGTTTTCGCGCAGATACCAGTCCACCCATTTCGGAACGCCGCCGCCCACATGGGAATAGACAGGTTCGAGGGAAATGACGTGCTGACGGCGCGCACCGCTGTTCGGATCCAGAAGGTAATCGTATTGATATACGTGGTCGGAACCGAGCATACGGAAAAGAGGTGCCGGAATCTGTTCATCTTCGGACTGCGCGGGCATGAAGATGTTTGTCCGGCTGGGATAATATCCCTGTCCGTAATAGCCGCCCCAGAGCGTGTAGCCATCGGTACCGTACTGTTCCTTGCAGTTGCAGAGTGCATCGACTCCGTATTTGTCGCTGATATAGCGGATGGTGTGCGAGTCAAAGAACCACGAGCCGAATACACGGGGGTAATACCCGAAGACTGCACGGAATTCTTCGTACAGCACATCGACGAGTTTTTCACGCTCGGCTTTCGTGTAGCCGACAGAGAATCCGCAGTGTGCGTGCCAGTCCCAGGGGAAACGACCCGTCCAGCGCAGACCGGCTTTTTCCACGTGCGGCTGGGTGGTTTCAAACCATACGCCGATTTCAAACTGTGCAGGATCGAGTGACTTCAGAAGCTGTGCATATTCCGGCAGAATGAGCGCGTCATACTGCAGAAGAAATGTTCCGCGGAGATGATGCTTTTTCATCAGTGCAATCTGTTCGCGGACAGGTTCATACAGGTCAATGACCAGACGGGGTTCGCATCCGCGGATGAAATTGATGATGTTGACGATCTGGCGGTTTTTCATGGGGATATTCCTTTCTTGCGTTTTTTCAGAATATGTTTGCAATTTTATTGGTTCTATTATATAATAATGAAAGAAGTGATGCAATTCACGAAACGACTCAATATGTGGACAAATCGACTGAATGGAGGGAGTATGTGGCAGAGCTATCACCTTTATCCGGATACAATGAACAGCAATGTTTGCAGAGAGGATGTACCGCTGCAGCTCAACTGTACAGGATGCAATGAATGCACAAAGCAGATACGGGCGTCTGCGGTGCGGCGGGATTATTATCTATACTACCTGCACAGAGGGACAGTTTTTTCTAAAACAGCATCGGAAACAGGCGCGATCATGCATCCCGGAGACTTGATTGTGTATGAAGCGAATGTCCCGTTTCACTACAGAACGGAAGGAGAAGCGCCGACTGTACACTATTTTGCGCATTTTACGGGGAGCTGTGCACGGATGCTCCTTGAGCAGTGCGGCATAGAAACGAATCGGGTTTACAGCATGGAAAATACGGAGCAGATTCTCGGCTGTTTTCACGATCTGTTTGACTGCTGCCGGCGGAGAGACGCCTTATTTGTGCCGGACAGTGTGCAGAACCTGCTCGCACTGGTTGTCACAGCCGGAAGGCAGATTGCCCAGAGCAAAGAAAAACTGTACCGCGCACGGATCGGTCAGGTGCAGAATTCGATTGATTTTATTGAAGCACATTTTACGGAAACCATTGCTGTCGAACGGCTTGCACAGATGGAATTTCTCAGTGTGAGCCGGTACCGTTCTCTGTTCCGTGAAGTGATGCACCAGTCGCCGAAGGAGTACATCATCAGCCTGCGGATGGAGCTTGCCTGCCAGCTTCTTGCGAATACGGAGGAGAGCATTGCAGATATCGCGCGTTCTGCCGGGTACGAGGATCAGCGGTATTTCGCAAGACTGTTCCGGCAGCGGTTCGGCATTTCTCCGAGCGAATACAAGGACAGCGGCAGGTAAATAGCTGAATCAGAAAAAACCATGACGGACTGCAGTGCAGCATCGTATCCGTCATGGCTTTTCTGTTTATCCGGTTGTATTTGTCCGTCAAGCGTGGATGGGCATTCTTTTGTGCCAAAGCTTACCGACAGAAAATTTCCTTTAAATATGTGAGTGCAGCGGCGGAATCCTTCTGGAAATCGCCGAAGCCGCATTCCACAGAAACCGCTCCGTCATACCCGGCGTCAAGCAGTTCTTTTGCAAAGCGGCGGTTGTAGGTGAGGTCGCCGCTGTCTTCGCATCCGGGGTACGAACGCTTCGGGGATTCGGCGATATGGCAGTGGCGGAGCAGGGGGACATACGTTTTCACGCAGGAAAGGTCCGTTCCTTCTTCCGCCATGTGAAAGGCGTCATAGAGCAGGCAAATGTTCGGATGACCGAGCGCGTGGATTGCATCGCCGGATTCCGGAACGGTAACGAAAATATTCGATTCGTGTCTGCGAAGCGGTTCGATCAGGAGGGTAATCCCGCGTTTGCCGGCTTCATCGGCAAGGCTGCGCATGAAATCGAACAGGGACGCGCGGCTTTCTTCCTCGTTGTCAGCAAGAAGCGAACGGGCAGCGCCGCTTCCGAAAACCGCGTAGGGAATGCCGAGTTCGTGCATGATATCAAAAATCTTTGCGGCGTGTGCGAGATAGGGAGTTTTGTCCTGTGCAGGATCGGCGAGTTTCCAGTCTCCGGGGAAAAGACTGTTGACTGCGGTCAGTCTGAGGGAGCTTTCCCGGTTTTCACGCACAAGGTATGCCCTGTCTTCATCGGACAGATGGGCGAGCATTCCGCCGGCACATTCGGTTGTGTCATAACCGAGACTGAGCAGATAACGGCATTTTGTGACGATCTGTTCGGCGGGGGACTGCGGAACAGAAGCGACACCTTCCGGCATGAGGGAACCGCCGGGAATACAGCAAGATAAACGAATCATATGATTTCTCCAATCTGGGGATGTATGAAGATGTATTTTCATCTTTAATAAATAGCATAAAGAGATGGATTTGTCAATATATTCCTCAGATTCAACGAAAAAAATCCAAAACGAATGAACAAAAATACAGCCCCAGCCTCCGAACAGGCAGACAAATTCTTCGCCTTTGAACCCCCGGCAGGTGTTGGCGGACATTACGATATGGCTCCCGGCTTTGAAGAAAAAGTGTTGGAAGAAAAGGAAAACACCATTATCAAGGTAGAATCCACCGGGCTGATCATCGAAGTAGCCAAGGACGGACATTCCTCCATTCCGCGCTATCTCGGCAGCTCCATTGAAACGCCCGAAGACTGGAAGGAACTCAAGAAGCGCAGCTTCGACCGC
>JAFQLN010000064.1 GCA_017414585.1 Clostridia bacterium
CGAAATGCCCAAGACTTCCGAAAAAGTTCCTCTTTTTGCTACTTTTTCTCCTCGCTAAAGGAGAAAAAGTAGAGCATTATTCTTGAAATAGCGAGAAGGCGTGTCGCAAATTACACTTTTCAATGTAAATGCGACACGCCCTTCTGTTTTATTTTGTATACCGTCCGCGCTCGTACCACGTGTACCAGTCCGTATCACGGTAAGGTTTTTCTTCCCCGAGATACCACTGATCACACAGCCAGTTATAGCGAGCCGACAGAAAGTTTACGACATAGTTGATTTCATCCTCGTGCGTTTTCGTGGTCAGAAAACTGCCGCGGTCGGAGTAGGAGAGGGACTGCGGCCATTTTTTGAAGTTTTCGGCGGCAGAAGCGGCGATGATTTCGTCGTGTGCGTACCATTCGTCAAAGAACCACGTGAGCATCCCGCTGTCAACCAGCTCCGTCCAGCGTTCGCATACGAGCCGGAAGAAGGTCTCGTCCTTCATCAGCATGACGTACCACGGAGAACTCCACGAAGGTTCTTCCGCCTGCGCGACATGATAGCCTTCGGGATATACGCCTGTTGCGGAACTCTGGTTGCCCATGCAGGTGTCGTAGTCCCAGACAGGACCCATGTGAATGATGCCGCTGTTGTCCGCCCAGCAGTAACAGCTTGTCGTGAAGCCGGAGTCATAGTTCTTGACGAATTCGTTCAGAATGTACCAGTCGATGAAGGAATCCACATCAATGTAGCGGGAGTAGTATGCATACCCCTTGGAAATGGCGATATCCGCTTTGATAAAGAGACTCTTGAATTTCTTGAGATATGCCGCCTTCAGCTCCGCACCGATTTCGTCCTCGTCGGGGGACTTGTACATCACGTGCACGCCGCTCGGACAGTCGATGCAGTAGGTGCAGTCGCCGTGGCGGTAGGTGCGTTCGATTTCAAAAAGCCCGCCCTTGTCCGTGTCGATGTTCACGCGCTGGTTGTTGATCTGGATTTTTTCGACCAGCAGATAGTTGCCGAAGTAGGTTCCGTTGAAGTACAGGTCGATATGCCTGCATTCGGGGGCATATTCCATACCGATTTCACGCGAGAAGGTCAGTGCCATGTAATTGCGCATCAGCGTGCGGTCGTTGTAGCCGGACAGGAGAACCCAGCGCCGTGCCGCTCCCATGCCGAGCAGGTCCGCTTTTTCGTTCAGACTGAGCGCGTAGGTTTTTTTCTCCCCCATGTTCCACGAATAGTTGCCGCGTCCCGCAATGCCGAGAGGCTGACTGACAATGCCCGTGTCCCCGTCAACGAGGGTGTAGACCGCTTCGGAGAAAACACTGTGCTGAATGTCGCGGTATTTTTTTCCGTTTTTCAGTTCAATGTACAGCGTGGGAATGCCGTTCGGCTGCGGATAGGTTTTCTTTTCCGCATCGGTCAGTGTCCGGTTTGGATCGGCTGCCGTGATAAGAATCGGTGCGGAAACAGGCCCGAGGCGCACCTCTTCATCCGGCACATCGGATTCGGAAAGAACGGGTGCGGACGCGGGTGTGTCCGGCAATGCAGTTAAATCATCGGGGGGAAGAACGAGCGCTGTTATGACAGCCAGCACGCAGACAGCCATGAACATGACCGCAGCGAGAAGCAGATTTTTATATTTTTTCATCATCAAAATTCTCCGTGCAGATGATTGCCGGTATCGGCTGAAAAGATTGTAGCATAGTTTTGTCTCCGTGTCAATCACAAGAGGGGAATTGGTCGTGTGACAGCGGGAGAGAAATATTGTATGCAAAGCGTCGGTCAGATGCATTTTCGGATTGACAAAGCGCGGATTTTGCATTATCATATAGAGAAAAGAAATAGCCGCAGGATAAATAAACATACCTGCGGCATCAAAAACGGCAGAACTTAAATCTGCATACATCCCGAAAGCGCGGCGCCGATGACGGGACCGAACGCGGAGTTTTTCGGAATGATAAAGTGCATCCCGAACATCTGATTGAGGTTATCAAAAATGCCCGCCGCCTGTTCGACAACGGAAAGATTGCCGGTCAGAACGATATCGTGAATCTGATAGTTGCGGGCAGCGAAGATCGCCATCATGCCGATGGTTTCAAAAACCATGTTGATGATGCCGAGCGCAATGTCTTCGCGCGTAGCCAGATCGCTCACCTTGCCGAAATTGGATGCGGTCATGATGTCGTCGTAAGCGGATACGATTTCCGATTTCGAGATATCGGAGATTTTCAGGTCGATGTTCGCCAGATTGCCGCCTCTCGCCAGCTCGGAAATGTGCGTGACATTGTCCATGGCAAGCATTTTCTTCGACAGCCCGACAAGGGTGCCGCCGCCAACGCCCGTACCGCCGAGATACTTCGGTTCGTCACCGCGGGAGGCATAGACAAGCGCCGTACCCGTGCCGCAGCTTGCGATAACCGCGCGGTCGAGTCCGGACAGATACAGCCCGCCCAGACCGATGGAATTGAATTCTGCGATTTTCTCACAGGGAAGATTGTAAATCGGCTTGGACATATAGGAAGAACCCGCTCCCGTGACCATGACCTTGCGGATGTCGGAGAGGGAAAAATTGTTTACGTCAAGAAATTTGCCGAAAGCGCCGTAAATGGATGTGATCGGATCGGTGGCGCGGACAAAAAGGGGTTCGATCAGCTTCATATCGTGCGGTGTCGAGCCGGTGGTGGTGTCGAAGCCTACAATTTTTGTTGTACTGCCGCCGATATCAATGCCGATGATGATGTGGTTTGCCATGGTTGCTGCTGACTCCTTTGGAGAGATTCTTTGTTCTCATCTGTCAGTATAGCACAACCGAACCGGAAAATCAATGAATTGCCGCAAATTCACGTGAAAACGCGCATAAACAGGGGAGAATTCACTCTTTTGATACGAAAGGAAACATTATCATGCTGACCGAAAAAGAATACAGCAGAGCGGCAGAGGTGCTGCTCGGGAAAAAACTGTTCATCTTCGATATGGACGGAACCATCTATCTCGGCGGACAGCCGTTTGATTTCGCGGTTCGTTATATCAACCGTCTGCGTCAGTCCGGAAGACGCGTGCTTTTTTTCACGAACAATGCCTCACACGATCCCGTTTTCTATCTGGAAAAGCTCACCAGACTCGGCTTTGATCCGTCTCCGGAGGAAATCTGCACATCCGGCAACGTCACAGCCGCCTTCCTCACCCGTAAGAGAAGTACAAAAACGGTTTACCTGCTCGGTACGCCGGAGCTGTACAGACAGTTTGCCGCGGCAGGCATTGACCTTGTCTGCGATGAAAACGGAAAGCCGGACGGAAGAAAAGCCGATATCGTTGTTACCAGCTTTGATACAACGCTCAACTACGAAAAACTCACCGTCGCGTGCGACTTCATCCGGTACGGTGCGGAATTTCTCTGCACACACCCGGACTTCAACTGCCCCACCGAAACCGGCTTCATCCCCGACAGCGGCGCGATTGCAGCCTGCGTGACCGCATCGACCGGCGTGCTTCCGACTTATTTCGGTAAGCCGTATCCGGAAACTGTCGAAATGATTGCGGAAATCACCGGCGAAGAGAAGCGGAATATGCTCATCTTCGGCGACCGTCTGTATACGGATATCGCAACCGGAAAACGGCACGGCATCACAGCGGCACTCGTGCTCACGGGTGAAACCAAAATCGCGGATGTGGAGGCGGCTGAAGAGGCGGAAAAACCCGACCTGATGCTTGCTTCTCTGGCGTCAGCGGACAGAATGATGTTCGGGGAATAATCGCCGTCATTCGCCGAGGATTTCTTCTGCCAGCGCATCGGCAAACAGGGATGCCGCCGTGCAGACTTCTTCGAGTGAGGAAGCGCACGCACCGATTTCAAGAAGAAGCGAGCCGTCACTGTACTGCTCGTTGAAGGATGCACTCCGGAGATTGATGTTCCGCATCAGCTTCGGGGTGTTTTCGTTCAGTGCTGCCTGAAGACGCGCTGCGAGGGAGAGATTGTTTTCCCAGCTGTCGTGTCCGGAGCCGCCGTGATCGGTGCCGATGACAAACATCATCTGTGCCGCAGTGATGCCGCCGCTCTGCACGGAAGGAGCAAAGGGAACGCCGCCGACTTCCACGGAATCCCGGTGCACGTCAATGATGTAAGAGATCGACGGGTACTGTTCCAGCGTGCGGCGGATTTCAAGGGAGGCATTGTAATAAGCCATGGTGAAATCCTCGGCATCAAAGAGTTCGGTGCAGTGGATGGTATGTATCCCGTAAGAATCAAGTGTTTCTGCGATGACTTTTCCGGCAGAGACGATGTTCTTTTCCGGATCCGTACTGCGGTATCCGTCAGCCGCGCTGTCCGCAAAGGCTTCTGTTCCGTGCGTGTGCAGGATCAGGACAAGCGGTGCATCTGTTCCGTGGATTTCGTACAGGGCATCCGCTTCGGGGATCACCCGTCCGCGCAGAAGCAGTTCGTTCATGTCTGGCTTGTACGGCGTTTCATTCGTCAGAGATAGTTCTGCGGCGCTGTAATCGGGCTTGTCTTGCTCTGCGGCAGGCTGATCGGCAGACGGGTTGGTGACAGCCAGGGACGAAAGCGGACTTTCCTCCGGCAGAAGATGATCCCGCGCGGGGCGGTTTGCCGTCTGCGTAAGAGCTTCTGACGGTGCGGTGCGGATTCCCGTCAACTTTCCGTCCGGCGTGCCGAAAACATCGCTGAGCAGCAGACGGATGAGAAAATCCTCGCCGATACCCGCTTCCCGTACAGAGGAGACGAGAACACCGGCAGCAATGAGAAGGGTCAGAACGGAAAAAAAGAGCAGAACGCACTTTTTGAGCACAGCGGCGAATCCTGTTCTGTGCCTGACTGCTGCGGCGCTGTCATGCAGATCAGCGGGAGCATCTGTCTCTTCCGATTCGATTATGGGCGGGGACTGCGGTATTTCTTCCGTGCGGCCCGTCCTGCTTTCAGGGGGAGTAAGGGGCACAAGAGCGGTGATTGGTTCGGAATCCGGCATTTTTTGACCTCCGTTTCAGTGCTTGGCTGTGTGAATACTATTCCCAGTGTATGCACCGGAACGAAGAATAGAACATAGACTCCGCTCATTTCCCGAAAAGGCAGGCGTTGACCGCGCCGGCAAGAATCGAGGCATAGCAGTCCGTGATCACATCGCTGTCCGCACAGGTGACGAGAAGCGGCTCGGATTCATCTTCCCCCGTCAGAACTTCGGTACTCACAGCAGCGGGTACGCCGATGGTGACAACGGGACAGGGCATGGTGCGGCTGCTGATTTCGCCGGTAGTATGCGTCATGGCGGAACCGGGAGAAATGCCGCCCGTGCCGATCTGGATAACTGTTGAGAGATGTTCGCGGGAAGCGGCGGCAAGAGAGTCGCAGGCGATCATCGCATCCGGATGCAGTCCGTCGGCAAGAGAGCGGAGCAGCAGCGCCGTGTCAAAGCCGGTGCGCGCGGGAACGGACGGAGTACAGACAAACGTGTGCACACCGATGCCGCTGTCCTCACCCGTGACCAGAATCCGGCGGCAGAAGCGCGGTCCGAGTGCGTCGCAGGCAATGTCCGGATTGCCGATTCCGGCGATGAGAACGCGGGAAACAGCGGACGGAAGCAGTTCACGCAGCAGCTCCGATGCCAGAAGCACAAGCTCCCTTCTCTCCTGCTGTGAGGACTGCCAGATTCTGCCGGAGAGGATTGTCCGGTATGCGCCGTCAGTGTTTTGGACACGGAGAACGGCAAAGCCGCGGCGATGGATTTTTTCGTGCCTGAAAGCACTTTCAGCGGCTGCGGAACCGAAATTTTCTAAAGCCAGATCACTGCTTCGTTTCATAAAAAAAACCTCTCCTGCAGGGTTTGATTGTGCTGCAGCCGCTGTCCGGACCGCGAGCGGAGCGATTTTTGCCCCTCTGGTGACTGTTTTTGTCCCTGTGAGAGCGGTGCAGACGGTTTCTTAGGCAATTTGCGTGTGTAATGTGCACAAAAAAAACGGATGTAATTGTGCAACCGGATGAAACTTGTATGAAGTGGAAAAGAATGTGTTGATTATCCGGAAAAAAAGTGTTATAATGTGTTGAGTAAATAACCCGTAATACTACGCTTTATTCAAGAAAGCTCTAGGAGGATTACTGAATCATGAAAAAAGTGTTAGCGCTTGTCCTTGCTGTGATGATGCTCGCTTCGATCGCAACAGGATGTACCACTCTGGAGATCGACGAGGCTACCGGTCAGATGGACAAGGGTGCCATTATCGACATGTATCTCACAACCGAGATTTTCAATTTCGACCCGCAGGTCAGCACAACTGACGATGCAATGCTCAAGGTTTTCGACCTCTGCTATGACGGTCTGACCAAGCTCGATGAAAACGGCAAATGGCAGAAGGAACTCATGAAGTCCTATAAGATTGACGTGGATGACGGCGAAGAATTCATCATTCTTGTTGACCTGACCGACACCAGATGGAGTGACGGTCGTACCGTTCAGGCTGCCGACTTCGTATATTCCTGGAAGAGACTTCTTGAAGCTGAAAACGAATACGAAGCATCTTCTCTCCTTTACGATATCAAGAATGCACGCGACGTCAAGCTCGGTGACGCAACCATCGACGACCTCGGCATCGCAGCGGTTGATACCTATACGCTCCAGATCGAATTCGAAACCAAGATCGACCTCGACCAGTTCTTCGAAAACTGCTCCGCAATCGCTCTCGTTCCGCTTCGTGAAGACGTAATCACCCGTTACGGCGACGATATCTGGGCACAGAAGTCTACCACGGTTGTTACCAACGGTGCGTTCTGCCCGAAGGAAATCCTTTACAATAACACCCTTCGTCTCGAACGTTCTTCCTACTACTACCTCGACCAGGAAAAGGATGAACCCCTTGACAAGTATGTTATCCCTTACAGACTTCTCACCAAGTATGAAACCGGCAACGCAGAAGCACAGCTCTCCGCTCTGACCTCCGGCAACATCTTCTACGACGGTGAAATCCCGATGTCCGCGCGTGAACAGTATAAGAACGATGCTGTAATCACCGACATGATGGCTACCCATACCTACGTGTTCAACACCAAGAACGAACTCTTTGACGACGCGAATGTCCGCAAAGCTCTTTCCATGGCGATTGACCGCAACGAAATCGTGAAGATCATTACCTACGCGAAGCCCGCTACCGGTTATATCCCCTACAAGGTATTCGATTCCAAGGCAGGCACTTCCTTCCGTGAAGTCGGCGGCGATATTCTCTCCGCTTCCGCAGATGCAGCTGCAGCAAAGAACCTTCTCTCTTCCGCAGGCGTTAAGGGCGGTTCCTTCACCCTCACTGTCCGCAACAATGAAGTAGACAAGGCAATCGCTGACTATGTTGCAGGCGTATGGGGTCAGCTCGGCTTCGACGTAACCGTTGACGCTGTTAAGTCCACCCCGAACACCACCGACGCAACCATCTACGTTGACAACTTCCAGAAGAAGTATGACAACGGTGAATTCGATGTGATCGCAATCGACATGACCATGCTTTCTCCCGACGCATTCGGCGCACTCTCCCAGTTCGCAGTAGCGTTCTCCGGCAACGGCGTGGATATGGATTCCGAAACCTACGATCTCTACGGCCACATTTCCGGCTACAGCAATGCTGATTATGATGCAATCATCGAATCCGCATTCGCTGAAAAAGACAGAGCCGCAAGAGCTGCTATTCTGCACCAGGCAGAAACCAAGCTCCTCGAAGATATGCCTGTTATCCCGCTCGTATTCCTGCAGGATGCATATCTCTACACGGAGGTTATTTCCGGTATCAAGACCACTTATTACGGTACCAGATACTTCAACGATCTGACCATGAAGGATTACATGACCTACAAGGCGAGAACCGCTGAACCGGTTGAATCCGCTGCTCAGTAATAGTCTAACCGTAAAAACAGAAAATAAACGGGAAGCGCAAAACTTCCCGTTTTTCTTCCTGTCTGCATGAAATCACAAATCAAAACCATGATCCCCTCGCAGAAGTTCTTGCGCAGGAACGGGAAGGCAATACCGCCAAAGTTGCTACCTCCGCCGATGCAGCCGATCAC
>JAFQLN010000065.1 GCA_017414585.1 Clostridia bacterium
TCATGCAGTCAGCGTCAGCAGGAAGGTATTTGCACTGACCGGCGGCGGAAATACCGTGGATGTAATTTGCAAAAAGCTATGCGATTACGGTTTCGGCGAACTTCCCGTGACCGTCGGCGAGCGGCTGAGTTATCCCGATGAAACGATCACTTCCGGCACCGCAGCGGAACTATGCGAACGGCATTTTGACTCCCTCGCAGTCATGTACATCGAGCATCCGGATGCCGTCCGCCGCCATCGTCACGGTATCCCCGATGAAGAATTCATCCGCGGCGATGTTCCCATGACCAAATCCGAAGTGCGGACGATTTCCATGGCGAAGCTCGATCTTCCAACGAATGCCGTCGTGTACGATATCGGTGCGGGGACAGGAGCGGTTTCTGTCGAATGTGCTTGGGCGGCGTATGACGGACAGGTCTACGCCATCGAAAAGGAAGCGGATGCGGCAGAGCTGATCCGGCAGAACAAGGTCAAATTCCGCACGGACAATCTGCACGTCATTGAAGGACTTGCTCCCGATGCACTGTCTGATCTTCCCGCGCCGACTCATGTATTTATCGGCGGCAGTTCGGGCAATCTTCGGGAGATTCTCGCGGTACTTCTCGAAAAGAATCCCGATGTGCGGATCGTGCTGAACGCTGTCACGGTCGAAACCCAGACGGAAGCGGCGGAATGTGCGAAAGAATTCGGCTTTATGGAATACGAAACCGTATCGGTGAACATCGCCCGTTCCCGCAAGGTCGGACGGTATCACATGATGACCGCGCAGAATCCCGTGTCGGTCATCACCCTGCAGGGAGGTACAGTATGACAGAATGGCTCATTCTCCAGACCGCGGCACTGGTGGGCGGATTTATCATCGACTGCATTGTGGGTGACCCGTACTGCATCCCTCATCCGGTCATCGGTATCGGAAAGTGGATTTCCTTCTTCGACAAAAAACTGCGCCGCGGCAATTCCAATCCGAAGGATGTCTCGCGCGGGGTACTCACCGTAGTGCTTGTTGCGTTGATTTCCACTATTGTTCCCGCGCTCGTTCTGCTTCTGGCATGGAGGATTCATCCGATTGCGTATTTCGTTGTCAACAGCATCATGTGCTGGCAGATTTTCGCGGCACGTCAGCTTCTCAAAGAGGGGCAGAAGGTACAGCGTGCGCTTGAGAAAGGCGATACGGAAGGTGCAAGATACGCCGTTTCCATGATCGTCGGACGGGACACGGATGTACTGGATGAAGACGGCATTGCCCGTGCGGCGGTGGAAACTGTGGCGGAAAACGCTTCCGACGGCGTGATTGCCCCCCTCTGCTGGATGATTCTGTTCGGCGCGGTCGGCGGATTCTTCTACAAATCCATCAATACCATGGACTCCATGCTGGGCTACAAAAACGAAAAATACCTGTATTTCGGACGTGCCGCCGCAAAGACGGACGATGTTGTCAACTATATCCCCGCGCGGATTTCGGGACTTCTGATGGTCATTGCCGCGCCGTTTGTCGGACTCGATGCGAAAAATGCATGGAACATCTTCCGGCGCGACCGGTACAAGCACGCCAGTCCCAATTCCGCGCAGACCGAATCCGCCTGTGCCGGTGCGCTCGGTCTGCGGCTTGCGGGAGATGCAGTCTACGGCGGTGTGGTGCATAAGAAGGAGTACATCGGTGATCCCCTGCGTGAGATCGAACCGAAGGATATTACCCGCGCCGGACGGCTGATGTACGCGGCATCGGTGATCATGCTTGTTGTCGGTGTGATTCTGAGAAGTGTGGTGATCCTGTGCTTATAAATAAAAAAAGTCCCCACGGCGGGGATATTTACACAAATTCTGTCCGACTGGATTTTTCGGCAAACATCAATCCCGCCGGTATTCCCGATGCGGTGAAACAGGCCCTGCATCATGCTGCAGAAAACTGCGAACACTATCCCGATCCGTACTGCACGGAGCTTCGGCGGAAAATTGCGGAACACGAACAGGTACCGGAAGACCGTATTCTCTGCGGAAACGGCGCGGCGGAACTGATTTACGCCTATGCGTTCTCTTTGCCGAAAGAGAAGCCTGCGCTGATCGTCTCGCCTACGTTCTGCGAGTACGAACAGGCACTTACAGCGGCGGGAATCGCAGTGGAGCATTATATAATGAAAGAATCCGACGAATTCCGGCTCACGGAAGATTTTCTGCAGACGGATTTTGCACGTTATGCGGCTGTTTTTCTCTGTTCGCCGAACAATCCCACCGGAATCACCGTGGAACCGTCAATTCTTCACGCCATTGCGGAAACCGGTGTGCGGCTGTTCTGCGATTTCTGTTTCCTCGATCTGACCGGAACGCCGGAAAAATACAGGATTCCCTCACTCCTTGAAACCTGTCCGAATCTCACAATCCTGCGTGCCTTCACGAAAAGCTATGCCATGGCAGGCGTGCGGCTCGGGTATGCGATGAGCAGGGATGCGGAATTTCTGGCGGCAATGTCAGCGAAAACACAGTGCTGGAACGTATCTGCGTTTGCACAGGCGGCAGGAATTGCGGCGATGGAATGTACGGATTGGCTGACGGAATCGGTCAGGAAGATTTCCGCCGAACGCCGGCATCTGACCGAAAAGCTCATGCATCTCGGCATCCGCGTATATCCCGGGGAAGCAAACTATCTTCTGTTGTATTCGGATGCCGATTTATACGGAAAGCTGATGGAGCGCGGGATCATGGTGCGGGACTGCTCGAATTACATCGGTCTTTCATCAGGATTTATCCGCATCGCCGTCCGCACAAGAGATGAGAACAACCGTCTGCTGACCGAACTGAAAGAGGTACTCAAATGAAACAAGCAAAACCGATTATGATTCAGGGAACCATGTCCAACGCCGGAAAAAGCCTGATCTGCGCCGCGCTCTGCCGGATTTTCAAGCAGGACGGCTATAAAGTGGCTCCCTTCAAATCACAGAACATGGCACTCAACTCCTTTATCACCGATGAGGGGCTGGAAATGGGGAGGGCACAGGTCGTGCAGGCGGAAGCGGCAGGCATCAAGCCGTCCGTGCTGATGAATCCGATTCTGTTGAAACCCACCACCGATGTCGGTTCTCAGGTGATCGTGAATGGCGAAGTGCGCGGGAATATGCGGGCGGAGGACTATTTCAAATATAAGAAAGAACTCATCCCCGATATCATGCGTGCCTACAATACCCTCGCCGCAGAGAATGACATCATCGTTCTCGAAGGTGCGGGAAGTCCGGCGGAAATCAATCTGAAAAGCACGGACATTGTCAACATGGGCATGGCGAAGATGGTGAACGCACCTGTTCTGCTGGTCGGCGA
>JAFQLN010000066.1 GCA_017414585.1 Clostridia bacterium
GCGTATAATTTGAAGCCGGTCTTCGAAAAATACGGCGCACGCTTTTTGCTGTGTACGGCGGGGGCTTCCGTTCGGCAGGATGTGGAAATCAACGAGCATCCGATGCTGACGGCGCCGAAGCCCACACCGATGTCGGATTCGGGTATAGAGCCGGATGCCGTACTCGAGCCCGAGACTAAAGTACATCCGGGCGTCTCCGCCACACCGGATCCGAACCGGGAAATCGGCTCGGTCGAGGTGCTCCGGATGAGTGCCGGAGAGCGTGTGGATTGCTTTTCGGTCAAGGATGAAACGGGCACGGGGCTTGACCTCGAAAAGGAGCTGCTGATCGATCCCGATATTCCGGTCAAAAGGGACGGCTCTCCCGTTGTGCTGCTCTATTCCACACATACAACGGAGTCGTTCGTGCTCGAAAACGGGGCGGATTGGTATTATCTTGACGACGATTTTCGCTCGTTGGATCCCGATGAGGGCATCGTTTCCGTTGCCGCGGAAGCCGCAAAGATCATTGAAGCGGGCGGGTTCGGTGTGGTGCACGACACGACGATTCACGATTACCCCGCCTATTCGGGAAGCTATGCGCGTTCCATGGAGACCGTGCGGAAAAATCTCGAAAAATATCCGACGGTCGGCATTACCGTCGACGTACACCGCGACGCGTTCGGCGAGAGCGGAACGACACGCTATAAGCCGGTGGCGGAGATCGACGGCAAGCAGGCGGCGCAGATCATGATCCTCACCGGGTGTGACCTTTCCGAGGAACCGATCTTCCCGAACTGGCGGGAAAATCTGCATCTTGCGCTGCGGCTGCAGCAAAAGGGTGAGACGCTGTTTCCCGGTCTGTTCCGCCCGCTCTATTTCTGCAAGCGCAATTACAATATGCATGCGACGACCGGGTCGCTCCTTGTGGAGGTCGGAACGGATGTCAATACCTTGGAGGAAGCGCGGTATGCGGGAAAGCTTTTGGGAGAGACGATCCTGCGCGTGCTCGAGGATCTTGCCGAAAAGACGGAATAATCCTGCAAAAATGCGGACATAATAAAGGAAAAACGGAAGGAGTACTCCCTTTGCTTCGGTATTTTATCTCCCGCCCCTTTCTCGTTTCCTTTTTTGCAACGCTTCTTGCGGTGACGCTGATCTTCGGCATTCTGTACGTGGATGCGCGGGGCAGGAAGCTCAGCTTCAATGATACAACACCGCCGTTTGAGATGATCTATTCCGCGGATGGGACGGCGGAGCTGCAGATCAATGCGTTTTCACTTGACCGGCGCGTGGATGTAACGGGTGTTGTCCGTGTCTGGCATTTCATCGCCGATTTCTTCTGCATTCCGCATGCACGTTTTCCGAAAGCGGAGCCGGGTCAGCCCGCCCATCAACCCGTCGGGCTGCAGATTTCGGAGAAAAGGCTTTTTCGGCACGCGGTCGTTTTCCAAGAATTGCGAAAAAGTTCGTGATTTCTTAACAAATATGCGTTATACTGAATAACAGACTAAAGGCAGTGCTATACGAAGCTGCAAATGCAAAAGAGGTTGATTTTCAAATGGCAAAAAAGCAGTTTAAGGCAGAGTCCAAAAGACTTTTGGATCTGATGATCAATTCGATCTATACGCACAAGGAGATCTTTCTGCGCGAGCTGATCTCCAATGCGAGTGATGCGATGGATAAGCTGTATTATAAATCCCTGAACGAAGGTGTCACCGGTCTCAGCCGTGATGATTTTGAGATCCGTCTGGAAGCGGATAAGGATGCCCGTGTGCTGCGCATTCGCGACAACGGCATCGGCATGACGCAGGAGGAGCTCGATCAGAACCTCGGCGTCATCGCAAAGAGCGGCTCGCTGAAGTTCAAGAGCGAGAACGAAAAGAATGAGGATATCGACATCATCGGTCAGTTCGGTGTCGGCTTTTACTCCGCGTTCATGGTCGCCGACCACGTCCGCGTGGAGTCGAAGGCGTTCGGTGCGGAACAGGCATATGCGTGGGAATCCGACGGTGCGGACGGCTATA
>JAFQLN010000067.1 GCA_017414585.1 Clostridia bacterium
AGTTCCGGCTGATAACCCGGCGGTTAGCCAAAATCGAACCGAAACGTATCACTATCAACCGAAGCTGTGCCTTAAACCGCACGAAGCCGGGTGATTCACAAGAGGTGGCGGCTTCCACCTCTTGTGCGCCCTCCGCGCAGGAGCAATAAACGAACGCCTCACGCCCGGTGAAGAAGCTGTCAGAGAAGCTCCGCAGAAACTTCCCCGCCCGCACGGACTTCAACAAGCAGCGCAGCAGCAGACCCGCGGATCAGCATGTCCCTCGCCTGCGCAAAGAGAATCCGCGCATACGTTCCCGTGAAATGATTGCCGTCGGCATGAGCACAAATGATCGCCTTAGCCTCTCGTCTTTCAATCGCAGCCTCGAAAAGACCGCCGGCAACGACCTGTCCGCGCATCCATTGATACTGGTATCCCTTGAATCCCGCACGGGACTGATTCATGATGACAGTTCCGAATTCCGGAATCGGCGTGTGGAACATGAACATCGCAGGTACCTTTGCGCCGAAGGCAGCTTCAAGCTCACAGGACGTGTCCCAGTAGAACATCGACTGGTTGAATCGCACACCGTCCATGTAGTGCTCACCGTATAAAGTGTTCGCAAGGCGTCCGCGTGTGGGACTGCCGTACTTCTTTTCGTATTCACCGATTTCCTGATGCGTGTCGAAACAGTAAATGCAGATCTCCGGCTTCTCGCCCTCTCCCATGATGGGAAGAACATAGTTGGAGCATCCGTCAATGCCGAAATCTCCCGCTATGGAAATACAGTTTTCACAGATATCGTATACTTCCATCGCCTCGCTGTTCGGGAGACCGTTTCTGCTGTCTCTGTCACCGAATACGTGCGCCCACAGAATTCCGCGGCTCACAATCGGTGCCGTGATAACGTCAAGAACAGCTTTCAGCTCATCCTTGGAGGGGATACCCGTCGTCACGTTTCCGTTGAAGAAGACGAGATCGGGATTTGTTTGTTCCAAGTATTTCTCTATCGCACCGCGGATCTCTTCGCAGTTGTCTTTACCCGCAAAAAGCGAGCCGAATGTGAGAATCTTGAACTTGCCGTCTTTGAGTCTGAGATCGGCCTTTGTTTTCAGTATATTTGTAAGTTTTTCGTTCATTATTATTTACCCGGACCTTTCTGAATTTGACTTTGATTGTGCCGTGCCTGCGCTTTACGGTCAGAAATCGTTCGCGCCCGCAATTGCTTCGGGAGGCAGGAGATCCTTGATGTAAACGTGCTTTGTTTCGTAGTACGCGGGGTCGTTTGCGTCAAATTCCATCAGTCGTCCGCCGCGTAC
This sequence comes from Clostridia bacterium, assembly GCA_017414585.1. The sequence continues at coordinate 1,299 of JAFQLN010000067.1, forward strand.
CCGGTTGTCGCCGTATACGTCAAATCCGAGACTGGCGTCTTCTGTGAGTCTGATTCCCATGTATGTACCGCTGATCGAATTGATGTGGTCGTGACCGGCTACCATTTCACGGATGTCGCCTCTTTCGTAAGCTGCCGCGAAAAGTCCGCTGTTCAGTGCCGCACCGCCGATGCTCTCAGCAAGCTCGCCTGTCGCACCGGTGAGGTATGTGTTCGCGGGAATGAGGAACATCTCGGCAACGGGAGCGTGCATGATCATGACGCCGGGGATTTTGCGTCCGTAGAGCTTTTCCAGCGCAGCGGAGTTTTTCCAGTACCATGCCGCCTGGTTGAAGTTGACGGAGTCGTAGTTTCCGAATGTGTGGTGCAGATTCGGCCATGCAACATCGCCGGGATTCAGACCGTGTCTTTCGGCATAACCGCCCAGACCCATGTGGGAGTCGAACGCCCAGATCATGCATACGGGGCCTTTTGCTTTGCTGCCGTCATGAGGCCATACGGGAATTGCGTATGTTCCGTAGCCGGAGACGGAGTCGGGACCGCGTTCGGAAAGATTCATCGGGAATTCGTTGAATACGCGTGTGGGGATGCCCGCTTCCCTGTCGTGGTTTCCGGGAACGTGCGCCCACGCGATCTTTTCTTTTTCACAGATTTCCATGACGTCAGCGAGATATTCTCTCAGCTTGTCGTCGGAACCGAGACCTTCGTCATCGTGTGCAAGGTCACCGGCAATGAATACAAGATGAGGTCTGTGCGCCTTGACGAGAGCTTCAAGCGAGAGTTTGAGTCTGGGGTCCCACTGTTCGTTTCTTGCATGGAAGTCGGATACGCAGAGTACGCGGAACTTTCCATCCTCTCCGCAGGTGAGATCAAACTTTGTCGCAAGCGTATCCTTGAGTACATCCGGGATCTTTTTTTCAAGTCCGGCAGGATCTACGTATTCATGCCATACATCGGTGATGCCGTCTTTTGTTACGCGGAGGAGTGTGCCGCCGTTGAGAACAGGATTCCAGTAGCATCCGGCACCTGCCTTTGTTCCGTAGATCATGCGGACACCTTTGTAGCGGACAGCGGCGTTGTTTACATGGTCATGTCCCACGACGATGTGGTGCGTGGTGCCGATTTCGAGAATCGCATCGAGTGCGCCTTCGTCAGCGGGATAGCTGCAGATTCCTTCGTAATTGACGCCGAAAGAGTCTTTGTAGCCGTCGTTCCAGTACTTTTCGTCACCGGATTCCTCGGGCTTTACCATGCGCGCGTCTTCTGCAGAGCCGTTGAATGCCGCTGCGAACGCCTCTCTGTATGCATAAATCGGGATGTGCAGGAACCAGGATGTGTCATTGCAGCCCAGTTCCTTGAGATGTGCGGCTTCTTCTTTATACCAATCGAGCTGTTCGGGGATAAGCTTTGCCCATTCGCTGACTTCTTCGCCGTCGGGTTTTACATAAGGGGATTGGTCATGCGCGTCGATCATGAAGATACCCTCAATGATTTTGCCGTTTTCTTCGATCGCAATGATGTAGTTTCCGTTTCCGAGAGCCGGATCGCCTTTTTCGTAGAGACAGTTTTTGTATGTCATGTAGAGATCCGCGATCGAATCAATGAATGCCGGACCGTCCTGATTGTCGTGATTGCCCCAGACGGGAGCCCACGGAATACCGAATGAATCAATGAAGTCGGCGAAGGCTTTGTATGCGTCTGTATGACCTGCCCAGGAGATATCGCCTGTTACGGTGATGAGAGAGGGCGAGGTGCGTCTGATGAGTTCTTTGATCGTGCCCTCAAGGAGTGCGCGGTTGGGGTGAGATTCTTCCCATTCGCCGTTTCCGAGCTGCGGGTCGGTAAGATTGAGGATCAAAAAGTCTTTGTCGGGAGATTTGATGAGAGTTTTCATGGCACTTACCTCAATTTTTATTCTGCATTTACTATGTGTTCAACATCAACGTATTCGTGTCTGAGTTCGCTTACACCTTCGGACGTTACGGTGAGAACCGTTCCGCCGTTGAGGTCGGAATGCCAGTAGCAGCCGGGACCGATTTTTGTTGCGTAAGTGTAGCGGATACCGTTGAAGGGGATGGAGAAGTTGTTGATGTGTTCGTGTCCTGCAACAACGTTCTTGGTAATACCGCATTCTTCGAGAACAGCGCGCACACCGTCGTTGTAGTTGGAGCTTGCGATGCCTTCGCGGTTTACGCCGAAGCAGGTTTCCTTGTATCCGTCCTTCCAGCCGATACCTTTGTAGCTGTCTGCGAGGGAGACACTTTCGGGCGCTCTCAGATCTTCCTCGGTTGCGGCATAGAATGCTTCTCTGTATCCATAGAGGGGGATATGTACAAAAAGGGAGGCA